>CAYZFF010000024.1:12447-26874 GCA_964477305.1 uncultured Cytophagia bacterium | reverse complement strand
TTGCACGTTGTCGAAGCCGGCCCGGAGAACGGCCCGTTGGTGATTTTGCTGCACGGCTTTCCGGAGTTTTGGTACGGCTGGCGTTATCAAATTGACGCGCTCGCCGTGGCGGGATTTCGGGTGCTGGCGCCGGATCAGCGCGGTTATAATTTAAGCGACAAACCCAAACACATTCGCGATTATAATCTCGATCTGCTGGCGCAGGATGTGGTGGGATTGATTGACGCGGCTGGCCGTGAGAAAGCGTTTTTAGTTGGGCATGATTGGGGTGGAGCGGCGGCATGGTGGGCGGCCATTAAATATCCGGAAAGAATCGAAAAGTTGGCCATTCTCAATTCGCCGCATCCGCGCGTGATGCGCCAAAATATTTTGCACAACCGCGTGCAGCGGAAAAAAAGTTGGTACTTTTTTCTTTTTCAAATTCCGTTTTTACCGGAACGGCGCATGAGAAAAAACAATTGGCAAGTGGGAGGCCGGGCGTTGCAGAGCACGAGCCGCAAGGGCACTTTTACCGAGGCCGATATCGCGCTTTATCGCGAAGCGTGGTCGCAGCCCGGTGCGGCTACGGGAATGTTCAATTGGTATCGCGCGGCTTTTCGCAGCCGGCCCGCGCGCGTGAGTAGCTCGCGGGTAACGATACCAACATTGATTATCTGGGGCGAGAAAGATAAATTTCTCCAGCGCGAGATGGCGGAGCAGAGTATTGATTTATGCGATCATGCAAGGCTCGTTTTTATTGAGGGGGCAAGCCACTGGGTGCAACATGAGGAGCCGGCCAAAGTTAATGAATTGCTGTGCAAATTTTTCAGGAGCGCATAATGAGATTTTATCTTATTGCGATCTTCACTACATTCGTTGGTTGTTTAACCACGTCGAATGAAATTGATGCCCAAACCAAACCGCGCGCCCGCGATCTCGGCATTCCCTTCGAGGGAACGCCTGGGCCGCTCAATGCGATCACGGATGTCAAAGGCGTTGAAGTGGGACACACGACACTCATTTCCGGCGCCGGCAAATTGGACGCCGGCAAAGGCCCGGTGCGCACCGGCGTGACGGCGATTATTCCGCGCGGCAAACTTTCCAAAGATCAAGTGTTTGGCGGATGGTTCGCGCTCAATGGCAATGGCGAAATGACGGGCACGACCTGGGTGGAAGAATCCGGCTTTCTCGAAGGGCCGATTATGATTACGAACACGCACAGCGTCGGCGTTGTGCGCGATGCAGTGATTGCGTGGCGCGTGAAGCACGACATGATGCCACAACCGTGGGCGCTGCCCATTGTGGCAGAAACGTGGGACGGTTGGCTGAATGACATTAACGGTTTTCATGTCAAACCCGAGCATGTTTTTGCCGCGCTGGATAATGCGAAATCCGGGCCCGTTGCCGAAGGTAATGTCGGCGGCGGCACGGGCATGATTTGTCATGGCTTCAAAGGCGGCATCGGGACGGCGTCGCGCAAAATTGATGAGAAATCCGGCGGTTACACGGTTGGCGTATTAGCGCAATGCAATCACGGTGGCCGGCAACAACTACGCATTGCCGGCGCTCCGGTTGGTTTGGAGTTAACGGATGAAGTTTTGAAAAAAGAAGATCAAGGCTCAGTCATCGTCGTGGTGGCAACCGATGCGCCGCTGTTGCCGCATCAACTCAAACGGCTCACCCGCCGCGTGTCGATGGGATTGGCGCGTAACGGCAGCGTGGCAGGCAATGGTTCTGGAGATATTTTTATTGCGTTCTCCACGGCTAATCCAGAAGCGGCAAAATCCTCCGGTGTGGCGAAATTGGATATGCTGGCAAATGAAGACATGAATGCATTGTTTGGGGCGACCGTGCAAGCCGTCGAAGAAACCATCGTGAATGCGCTGATTGCTGCCGAAACCATGACCGGAATCGACGGCCATAAAGTTATTGCGATTCCGCACCAGCCGCTGCAACAAATTTTAAAAAAATACAACCGTTTGCTTGAAACGAGGAAATAAGTTTTATAACCTGCGACGAAAAGAGAGCTTCGACAAGCGTTTGACTGAGCGCTCACGCCGAAGTCTCAGCCGAAACGAAAGCAAATGCAAAAACGGGTTTTAAAAAATTTATTGTTTCTATTATTGCCGATTTGGAACTGTACGGAAGAGCTGAATTATCCGGAGCAGGCCAGAAAATTTTATGCGCAACACGGGCAGAGTCCTGAAATGGCCCGGTTATTACGCCATGCGATAAAACTGCACAACCGGACGCTTTATTTGCAGACGTGCCAAGCGACGCCAAATGATTCGCTCAAAACC
The DNA here is from genome assembly GCA_964477305.1 of uncultured Cytophagia bacterium. Lineage (GTDB taxonomy): Bacteria > Zhuqueibacterota > Zhuqueibacteria > Zhuqueibacterales > Zhuqueibacteraceae > Zhuqueibacter. Next base: position 24,595 of record CAYZFF010000024.1, on the reverse strand, counting down.
TGGGCGAGATACGAAAATTATCCGTTGGATGAGGCGCCCGCCGAGATCGAATTGGCCAACTTGAGCATTGCCTTGACGCCTTTTGATGATCCGGCCGGCGGCAGAATTATCCCGGAGTACGAAACGATTGCTTTCGCCGATACCACCGGCGGCAGTGGACAGGCGGCGTTGCGGGTTCGCGAAACGATTCGGGCTTTTCGCCGGCTTGGCATGCGCGAAGTGATTTGCGGCGGTCAGGGCGTGGTTTATCTCGTGCAGCCGGCGTTCATGCTGATTCACGTTGCCGATACCGCGAAAGTGCCCGAGGGCATCAAGAATGTTGCGACGAAATTGGACGAGAACTGGTATTTTGAAATTTCATTTGAGCTGCAAGATGCCGAGCGCCGCAAGTTGCGCACGGTATTGCGCGAGTTCTGGGAGTCGGTGGAAAAGCAGAAGGCGCAACAACAGAAGCCTGAAACGAATAAATAAGGAATCACGCGATGAAAAGAGCATTCTTTTTGCGCCTCATCTTTTTATCTTTTTTCGCTTCGCCGTGCTGGCCGCAGGCGGCGCTGGTTTTTCAAACCGATTTCGGTTTGAAAGACGGCGCCGTGGCCGCGATGAAGGGCGTGGCGTTTGGCGTCGATCCGAATCTTAAAATGTTCGACGTGACGCACGAGATTCCCAGTTACAACATTTGGGAGGCGGCATATCAATTAAAACAAACGGTGCCGTACTGGCCGTCCGGAACGGTTTTCGTCTCGGTGGTCGATCCGGGGGTCGGCACCGAGCGCAAATCAATTGTGGCAAAAACCCAAACCGGCCATTATTTTGTGACGCCGGATAACGGCACGTTGACTTTTGTCGCCGAAGATTTTGGCATCGCTGAAGTGCGGCAAATCGACGAAAATGTGAATCGTCTTGCCGGCTCTGGAAAGTCCTATACGTTCCACGGACGCGATGTTTATGCCTATACCGGCGCGCGTCTCGCGGCCGGTGTGATTAGGTTTGAGCAAGTCGGCCCGCGACTGGAGTCGCAAGTGACGATGATTCCATACGAGAAGGCGCGTTTTGAAAATGGCGTCGTGCATGGAAACATACCGATACTCGATGTGCAATACGGCAATATCTGGACAAATATCGACGAGGCGACTTTCAAGAAGCTCGGCATGGAATATGGCGCAATGGCGTCGGTGCAAATAAAAAATAAAGGCCGCCTCATTTACGCCGGGCGCATGCCGTTTGCCCGCACGTTTGGCGAGGTCGCGATCGCCAAACCGTTGCTTTATATCAACAGCCTGCTCAACGTGGCATTCGCGATCAATCAAAATAGTTTTGCAAAAATTTATAAAATCGGCTCCGGGCCGGATTGGCAGGTCAGCATTAAAAAGGCGGAAAGATGATTGTTACTACGAAACTTTTTTTGTGCGCAGCGCTCGTTTTGGTTTACGGGTTTAATTTGAGTGTTGATAAAATCGCGGCAATCGATCAACTCTGCACCGCCTACGCCGGGAAAAGTACGCCCGGCGCCGCGGTGATGATTATTGAAAACGGCAAAGTGGTTTTTAAGAAAGCGTACGGCTTGGCTGACCTTGAAGAAAAAACGCGCATCACCACAAAGACGAATTTTCGCCTCGCATCCGTGACGAAGCAATTCACGGCGATGTGCATCATGCAACTCGCCCAGTCGGGCCGGCTGGGTTACGAGGATAATTTGCAACAAATTTTTTCGGAGTTTCCGGCGTATGGCCGCAACGTGACGATTCGGCATTTGTTGCAACACACCTCCGGGCTGGTTGCGTATGAAGATTTGATTCCCGATACGGCAACCGTGCAAGTGCTCGACCAGGACGTGCTGAAGATGATGATGACGCAAGACTCAACTTATTTTCCGCCGGGTTCGCAATACCGTTACAGCAATTCAGGCTATGCCGTACTCGCCAGGATTATCGAGAAACTTTCGGGGCAATCGTTTGCGCAATTTTTGCAGGAGAATATTTTTAAACCGCTGGGAATGAAAAATACGGTCGCGTATGAAAAAAGTATTTCAACCGTCAAGAATCGCGCGCTGGGTTATCGGCAGGAGGGCGGCCAATTTGTTTTTTCCGATCAGAGCGTGACGAGCGCCGTGCTCGGCGACGGCGGCATCTATTCTTCTATTGAAGATTTGTTCAAATGGGATCAGGCTTTGTATACAGAGAAACTTGTAAAGAGAGAATTCCTCGCCACGGCTTTTGCACCCGGGATTCTACTCAACGGCAAAGCATTGGATTATGGATTCGGTTGGCGGCTCGATCAGTTTGGCGGGCATCGCCGCGTCTCGCACACGGGCAGCACCAGCGGTTTTCGCAATGTGATTCAGCGCTATCCTGACGACAACTTCACAGTTATTATTCTCACCAATCGCGCCGAGCCGGAGGTGGCGCCGCTGGCAGATAAATTGGCCGAAATGTTTTTGGGTAAAGCGTAGCGCGGCATTCACGGTGAATTAAACATATTGAAAATTGCCCGTACGCTTTTTGATGATTCGTGAGGTAGCAAAATCATTTCGGGCAGGAACTAATAAAATAACTGCGAACCCGCCGAGCCATTGCAACACACCGCGCCGTTGGCTGCCCGGCGCGGTGTTGAACAAAGCAAGTTTACGGGGTTTTACTGCCGGAAAAAGAAATACCGATCACGTAATTGCGTGGCAAGCCGGGCTCGAGAAACACCGGCACACCGCCCACCACATCCGGATTGACGAACGCGGAGCCGGCGTATTTTTTGTCGCTTAGATTGTGGATCGCGAAGAAGGCGCGTAATCCCAACCCTGCCGTGAGTTGCACGGGATTGCGAAAGCCGGCGGTGAGATTCAACAGGTTGTACGACGGCACGGTGACGCGATTGGCATCATCCACAAAATATTCACCGACGCCTTGCAGATTGATTTCGACATATGCGCTGCGCAGTTTCGGCGGCTCGAGGCGCAGGGCGAAATTGTAAAAAGCCTCCGGCATGCCGGCAACCTCATTGTCTTTGTAATCCGCGATGCGCCCCGCCCTGCCGTAATGCACGGAATCGACTTTATAATCGACATATTTGCTGCTGGCAAATGAGACCGCGGCTTGCAGCGCCACACCGTGGGCGAATTGGCCGTTGGCGCCGACTTCGAGGCCGTTGCGGCGCGTTTCGCCGGCGGTAAAATAAAATCTTCCACCGCGGTAGGGAATAATATCGTTCTCAATTTTGATGCGATACGCCGCCACCTCATACGAAAACGCGCGCAGCAATCCGGCGGCAGCGGGAACGATAATGTGCTTGGTGCCGACTTCAATTGTCGTCGATTGAATTGGATCCAGCAGCGGATTGATGGCAAACACCAAATCCTGCCCGAACGTCGAGACCGGATCGGTTTCATTTCCGGCCGGCACTTCGATGCCGCCGCCGAGGTTCGCATAAAAACTATGCGCCGGCGACAGGCGATAGTTGAGACCGACCTTCGGCGTCCAGCGCGCAAACGATTTTTCGGAATTGAGCGCCTGGTTGATGAAATCTTGCGTGTGATATTTTACATCGCTATAGCGCGCGCCCAACACGACGCTCAGATTTTGGCCGAAGCTAAGCTCCTCTTGCGCAAAAGCGCCCAGCGTATTCGCACCTTCGCGTTTATTTTGTTGCAGCGTCGAGCCGCGGCTGTTGGTGGAGGATAGGCTGTAGAACAAAATCGCGCCGTCCTGATAGGCTTCGTCCACCCCAACTTGAAAGACGCTCTTCACCGACGGTGACAGATCCTTGCGCAAACGATACGTCATATTGCCGCCAATATGGTAGCGATTGAAATCGCGAAACGTGCCGCGTTCGGAGCGCTGCAAATATTTCGGTTCGACAAAAACCAGGCTGGAAAATCCGTGGGTGTCATTCAGCTCATGATCCAGCGTCGCCGAAATGCGTCCCAGGCGATTATAACGGCGCTCATTGCGCTGCAGATAGGTTGGATTGGCCTGCTGCGGATCGGCGTCAAACTGCGCCTGCGATAGCGGGCCGGGAATGAAAAATTTATTCTTCGCGCCGACGAGATACACGCCGTATTTCGTGCGTTCGGTCGGCGCCGACAACAAGCTGATATTCACCAACGTTCGATCGCTGACGGAGTTTTTTCGCCAGCCGTCAAATGAGGTGTTGACCAATGCCAACGCCAGCCGTGCGTCGCCCAGCCTCGTGCCGGTTTGTAATGTATATTTCTGCAAACCAAAACTGCCGTTTAACGCATGCGGTGAAATGAATGGCGTCTCGAACTCCGGCGCGGAAATAATATTGATCACGCCGCCCGAGGCATTGCCCCAGACCGCCGAGGCATTCGAGCGAATCACTTCGATGCGTTGCGCCAGGCTTAAATCGATAAAGTCAAACGCCGTTCTGCCGTCCGGTTCCGTCTCCGGCGCGCCGTCGAGCAAAATGCGAATGCCGCGCGAAGTGCCGGCATTGGAGCGATCGCCGGCGCCGCGCGCGCCAAAACCGCGAATGGTGATGCGCAGGTCCTGATTGCCGGCGCGTGATTGCGCCAGCACGCCGGGAACGAATTTCAGCGCCTCTTCCATCCCGTAACCGCGCGTGTTTTGCAGCTTCTCCGGTCCGATCACGCTGATTGCCAGCGGCACCTTGACGATCTGTTCCGGATAGCGCAAGGCGGTAACCGTGACTTGCTGCAGCTCGTAGGCGGTGCTGTCGCTCTGAGGGCGAGAGCCGCTTTGCGCCAAACATATTGCCGCAGAGCCGCATAAAATTTTCAACATGAAATATTTCCAGCAGCGTTTTGCCATAGACATAGAAATTCCTCTTTTGCCTGAAATTTAAATTTGCAAATGGAAACAGCACACCCGTGACCTCGCCATGGGCATGCCGGATTTGTGAAAAAATGTTATATGAAAACTTAAACTTCGGGCGGAGGGGTCGGAGGGGAATCAATCCAGATTTTTAATCCAAAACTTTCGGTGACCAAATTAATTTCCTGCACCGATACGAGGAAAAGAAAGCCTTGTTGATGGCTACAATACAAAGGGCCAAACAGTTGCAACAAGCGTTCGAGTTTTTGTTGCCGTGCTGGACTTTGGTTCACGTCCCGTTTAACGGCTTCGTCGAGATGGGCAAAGAGTTGCGTCTCTTTTTCGTCAGAAAGGCAATAGTACCAAGTCGTATCGCCACGTGCCTCCTGCCGAACGACATCGTACATGACCCCATTAGAGCGAAATTCTCGTTCGGGTATGCTCCAAAACGCGCGAGTTTGGCTTAATGCCTTGGGAATTTTAAACAAAACCAGCTCGTCTTCCGGCACTCCGGCTTTGATTTGCTGCTTGATTGCTTGCCGGATTTCCTGCTGTTGCAGTTTGAAGACAAAAAGGTACCCCGCTGTTTGCAACAGCATAAAAGAAAATAAAGCTATGGCGACGAACTGGCGCATGGCAAAGCAATCTATGAATTATTTTTTGCGGTGCAAGAATTATTTTCTTTTCCACAACTATTTTTTCTTCGCCATTTGATCGCGTCCACCTTGATGCAGAACCAGGCCCGTGACCTTGCCGCTGTTATCCTTTTGAAACGTGAGCTGCGCGTCGACGACTTTATAGAAAAATTTTGTTTCCGACTCCGCAAAGACCGGGAAACGCTGCTGGCCGGTAAGTTGAACTTGCAGTTGATTGTTCTCGACGTTGACCTCGAAAATAATGCCGGGCGCAAGTTCATATTGCCCGGCATAGCTTTTCAGAATTTCTGCGCTGATTGCAACTTCCTGGCGTGCCGGCGGCGGCTGATAATCAGGCCCCAGTTTGCGCGCTTTTTGATCAATACCGCCTTGATGCAGAATTAAATCCGTGGTCTCGCCTTTAGCATTTTTCACAAAAGTAATTTGGGCGTCAACAACGGCGAGAAAAAATTTGGTTTCAGTTTCAGGAAAAATTTCAAATCGGGGTTGCCCCGTGGCTTGCGCAAAAATGCGTTCGTTTTCGGTTGTGATGGCGATCACGAAACTCGGCGTCAATTCATAATGCCCGATATACGCCGAATAAATTTTCGGATCAACTTTGATCGCCGTTCGTTCTTTCGTTGGCTCAAGTTTGGCTAACTCAAATTTGGGATTGAGCAAGTGCCGCCCAATGTCGTCGATATCATTGGTTGAATTCGACAACACCACAACGCCGCGGCCCTGGTTTTTGTCAAATCCCAAAAACGAACGATAGCCGCCAGTGCCGCCGTTGTGCCAAATAATTTCGCTGCCATGCTTTTTATTGATATGCCAACCCAAACCGATTTCCATTTCGGGCCGGCCAGCATTATGTTGGGCGAGATGGGTCTTGGCCAAAACCGGTGCTAACGCCGATGGCGCGAGGCCGAGATTCGCGGCCGCGAAAAGTAACAGATCGTCGACGGTTGAACGTAATGCCCCGGCGCCGGCTAAAGTTGGAATATCCCAATTCGACACCGGATGCAAAACCTCGTTGTGGCCCGGCGCCAATCGCGATTGCATGGCTGCAGAGAGTTTGATGCGGGTGTCGTGCATTTTAAGCGGCGCACAAATCTGTTTCGTCACCAATGTTTCGTAATCGGTGCCGCTTTTAAGCGCAAGAATATGGCCCAACAACCCGGCGCCTAAATTTGAATATTCGTAGGTCTCGCCAATTGCGCGCGTCAGCGAATAATTTGATAAAAAGCTGTACATCTGCGCAACGGTGTAATCGACATACGGATTATCGTTGTTTTGCGGCGCAAAATTATTGGGCATACGCGGCAAACCGGAAGTGTGGGTCGCCAGATGTCGCAGCGTTATTTCTTTGCCAGCTTTCGCGGGAACCGTGACGGAGGGTGGAAGATATTTCATCACCGGGTCGTCGAGAGTCACTTCGCCGCGCTCGACCATATCCTGCAATAGAATGGAAGTAAAAACCTTGGTGATGGAGCCGATTTCATAAACCGTGTTGCCGTCCGGCGCTTGCGGGTTTTCCTTGCTGAGTTTGCCGTAACCAACCGCCTGCCGGCCATTTTTATCGATCACGCCTACGACGATGCCGACGCTCTTTTTATTTTTATCAATACGTTCCTGAAGAATTTGTCGAATGACGGCCACTGAAGGAGTTTCTTGTGCAAACAGCTTGGCCGGCAGCAAGCCGATGAACAGCAAAAAGGTGAGGATTTGAATAAAGCGGCTTTTCATCGTGCCTCCGAAGGATAAAGTTTAAAATAGATTTTATATTTTTAGATTCACAGCAATATCGTAGAACCGCCCGAACCCTAACTTGATTTTGGGGCCAGCATCGTTTCGTCGGATTGTGCGATTAAATCAAATAAAAATTTTTGCGGCGCCTTCATCTTCTGGTTCAGGGCTTGACCGTACCGTTCACGAACTTGCTTGGCCGCCGCGCGCAAGGCATTGCCCAGTTCCGCAGTTTGATATTTTTTCTTTTCGCCGTCGAACGCCATAATCGCTTCCTGGGTTTCCGCTAACAACTCAGTGAAGGCTTGTTCGTGCTCGCTTTTTAGATGGAGCAACGATTCGTGAAACATCTTTCGCGCTTCCGGGTAATAAACGTAGAGATCGGCATAAGCGGTTTCAATTTCCTCGGCGCGAATGTTTGCCATGATTTTCAAATAGACGCTGTTCAACTCGCGCCACAAAAAATCTCGCGCGGCGACGATGTCGAATTTTTTAGCCAAATCTTCACTAACCTTTACAAAGAACGGTTGGCACTCAAAGAACAACGCCAACGAGAGTTCTTCCCATCGTTCGAGTTTCGTCAAGGTTTTGGCTGCGGCGGCGCGAACTTTGTCGGCCAATTCGCGCTGCCGCAACAAGCGGTCTTTCCGCCAGGAGTTGACCAATGTCCAAACGGAAATCAAAATTGATACGACCGTTAGAACATCGCCAAAAGTTATTTTCCAATCGAAAGTCATAGCTTTACCCTGCATTGGTAGGTTGGGAGCGGAATCACGGTGATTCAATATATTCTTTGAGCGCAAAAGCATTATTCAAACGAAGTTCTTTTGAACTGAACAGAAATGTAATCTTGCCTTTATGCATCTGTTTTAGGAAGGCGTTGAACGCTTCGCGATTAGCTTCTAACTCCGTAGCGTATTTGCGTTTGAACTCCGGCCATTTCGCTGGATCGTGCGCATACCATGTTCGCAGCGCATTTGACGGGGCGATCGCTTTAACCCAAAGATCGATTTTGGCAGCGGCCTTTGTAAGGCCGCGTGGCCAAAGCCGGTCGACGAGAATGCGCTGGCCATCGGATGGCGCGGGCGGCTCATAAACGCGTTTAACATTGATCTTCATAAGCTCGGTTTATAAAAATTTGTGATCGTTTGCAACGAGTTGACTTTAGTCGTTAGTAAAAGTTTTTTTGGGCATGATCAATTAATCCACGCCATCAACAACGGCCTCAACTTCCATCTCGACAAGATATTCATCGCCTACCAGGCCGGCCTGCACAAGTGTATTCGCCGGTTGAATGCCGCGAAACCGTTCGCCGTGGGCGCGGGCTACGGCTTCCCAATCCGCGAGATGCCGAACGAACAACCGCGTGCGAATAACATGTTCTAAGCGCGCGCCGAGCGAATGGAGAGCGCCCTCGACTTTGTCAATCACAAAATGAAGTTGTGCCGCAGCATCAATGCCGCCAATGGCGCGGCTGCCATGTGTTGCCGTGGTGCCGGAAATGCAAATACGATTACCGGCTCGTACGGCGCGGCTAAATCCGGCAAGGTCTTCCCAAACGGTGCCGCTTAAAATTTTACTGCGGCCGTTCGCGGTCGTTTGTGCCACATACGGCGGCGGCAGCGAATTTAGATGATGGCTCAAATCTCCCGAAGCCGTGAGAAAAGGCGGCTGGCGATATTCGTCACCGCAGTCCCCAGGAATGGGTTGAAGTTTTTTTATAGCCGCGCGAAGGCTGGCGCGACTCGGCTCGTCCAGCGCAAATTGAAACAGGCGTAAATTTTCGTCAACGTGTTGGCGCTCTCCGAGCCGCGCGCCGATGATGATGCCGCCGACCGCCGGGTGTTCCAGAATGTAGCGGCAAGCGATATTCGAAATTGATACTTGATATTGGCGGGCGATGGCATCGACGGCGTACAAAAGATTTTGGAACGCCGGCCAGCCGCCGGTCGCATCAATGAAACGTTTGTATTTCATTTGCGACCAATTGCCGAGCGTGTTTGAATCCGGTTCGGGTTTGCCGAGCCAGCGTTCCGCAAGAAAACCGCCTGCGACGGTGCCATAGCAAAGGAGCTTAACACCGTGCTGCAAACACAACTCCGTCATGCGCTGTTGCGGCCGTTGATCGAGCAGAGAAAAACAAACTTGATTGGAGACGACCTTAATACCGCTGTGCACGACGATTCGCAAATGCGCCGTGTCAAAGTTGGTCAGGCCGAGATGGCGAATGAGGCCTTGTTCTTTGAGCTCCTGCAACCAAAAGAGGCAATCCAACCAGCGCGGATCGGCATAATTCCACGCGTGAAATTGCATAAGATCAATGGCGTCGGTTTGCAAGCGGTCAAGGCCGCGTTGCACGGCGCGACGCACCTCATCGCGTGTGATTGGCCCCGGCGTCGGCACCCATTTGGTGAGCAGTTGCACCGGTTGGTTGGGATCGCGTGTTTGGCGAAAACGGCCCGCAATGATTTCCGCGGAACCATAATGATCGGCCATATCAAACGTGGTGAAACCCGCGTCGGCATAAGGCGCCATCAACGCGGCGGCGGCTTCGGGATTCAACGGTGCGCCATCGCGCTCCATGTCGGCAATTTGCCACAATCCCGTCAGCACGCGCGAAATGTTCAAGCCGGGCGCGAGTTCGCAGCGTTCAACAGTGGTAGTCATGTTCAAAATTTCGTAACGTCATTAAAATCTTTTCTCAACACGAAGTTGCAGAATTCAGGGAGAAGCGTAGAGAAAAAGTTTACTCTGGCGGTAGTTTGGTAAAAATTGCTTCCACGTCAACGCCGGAACGACGCAGGTGACGGAGTTCGCGAAAATAAATCGCCGAAGCAATAACCATAACGATAAGCCAAACCGGCGTTGAATGAAAATACCACGCGCCGGCGGTGGCGGTAAAATCTTTCCAGATATGAATGAAAAGAAAACCGCCGATGACGATCACCCCGAGCCATGCCAGCGGCATCTGCACACGCCGTGAGGGCAGAACCCGCACGTCACGGGCAATCACCGGATTTCGCCGCGGCAACGTGATGACGGAAACACACATCAATAGAAAATTCACGAGCATTGAAGTGACGAGAATATCGACGCCGAGAAAAAAATCACCGGCGAGATGACTGCCTAAAATTCCAACCGTTGCCATCAATCCACTGAGCAAAATGGCGACGTGCGGTGTGCGCCATTTCGGATGCACAGTCGCGACGCGTCGAGGAAAGATGCCGTCTTCGGCCCACGCAAACATCAACCGCGAGACTGCGAGCAGCATTGCCGGCAAATCGTTGGTCAATGAAACGGCGGCGCCCGCAACGATGGCCACGGTCCAACCCGCCGGCAACAAATACCCGAGCAATCCGGGCGCGGTGAGATCGCGTTTCAAGGCTTCATCAGCAATATATGTCCACGGCACGGCGTGATAAACCGCCGCGGTAAACAGAAAATAAAACGTGCCGACAGTGACGACAGCAATACCGATTGCCAGTGGCAGCGAACGTCCCGGATTACGCGCTTCGCCGCCGGCCTGCGCGATGGAATCGAAACCGATAAAGCTGGAAAACAAAATCGCTGCGGCCGCGAGAAAAGTATCGAAACGAAAAGGAACTGCCGTGGCTTCGCCAATAGTTCGGCCCTCACGCGCGAGCACTGCGGCCATGAAATCTTGCTGATTGAAGGCAAAGCCTGTCACGATGACGATACCCCCGAGTAAGAACATGAGAAACATCAACGGAATAAGCGTGCGTTCATACAGTTGCACGCCGCGCAAATTGACTAAGACGAATGTCCATAAAAACACGAGCGCGAGTGCTAAACGCACACTGCCAACATTGAGTGTGCTGGCCAAAGCTTGCCAGCCCAATGCCGTCGCGATGTCCCGCAAAAAAGGGATGAGCACATACGAGACCACGCCAATGGCAATTGAAAGGCCGAACCATTGCGAGAAGCTCGCGACGAATCCGAGATAGGGATTGAGGCCGCGACTCGCATAAATGTAACTGCCCCCGGCACGCGGCATTGCTGAAGCGAGAATCGCATAGGCCAGCGCGGCGAGAATAGCCGGCGCCGCGGCAAACAGAAACGCCGGCAATACGTACGGGCCGATACCCGGGACGTTGCGTTGAATCATGAACGGAATCACATTGATCGCGGCGCCGATCATCGAGCAAATACCGGTGGCCGTCAAGCCCAGCAGCCCCATTTCACGCGATAACCCAGAGCGGCGTGCGGGCATGCTGGCAATATTGTTGGGGCGTAGACTCACAACATTTGTCCTTGTGGTTTATCCGAAGCCGCGTCAAAAAAGCTCCAGACGTCGAGTGGGAGGTAGATGCTGCGTTTTAATTTTGCGAGCATAATAGACGGAAAATATATGCAAAACCCGAAGCAATGTCAAGCGGCGAAAAGGGGCGTTCGTAGAGAAAATCACATCAGCAATAGCGTTGCTTGATAATGTTTAGGTGATGCATTTCATGTCCGGCGAGATGATACGCCAACGCCCGAACGCTAACAGAATGGTTATTCGCTACGCCCGTTCTGGTAAAGGCGTTTTCGGGGAGTCCGGCAAAAAGCGCCAGCGTGGCTTTGCGGACCGCGGTGAATTCCTGCAAAATGCTTTTGACGCTGCGGGCATTGGCGTTGGAATGCCGCGCATAATCATCTTGCTCGAATCCCGGCAACTCGGTTTGATCGTTTCGCGCAAAACGCAACGCGCGATAGGCATAGATGCGCTCGTCGTCGATGATGTGCAGGAGCACTTCTTTGATTGTCCACTTGCCTTCCGCGTAACGATACGTCAATTTTTCCTTGGGAAGCGATTGAATAAAATCTTTTGTCGATTTGAGATTGTCTTTCAGATATTTCAACAGCAAACCATCGTCGGGCAACAAGCCGATGTACATGATGGCATACGGCGCGTATTCGCCGGGTTGGGGCTTTGCAATCAGTTTCATTTTTTCGCTTTCCCTTCTTCCTACGGCGCCA
>CAYZFF010000024.1:0-12347 GCA_964477305.1 uncultured Cytophagia bacterium | reverse complement strand
GGCAAATCACCGTAAAACTTCATCGCTCGCTCGAGATGCAGGACATTGAAATGAGCTTTGAGCAACTTTTCAAGCATTACTTGCTTGCCTTTGACATTAAAAAACGTTAAAATATTCTACTGTTATTTTAATGTGAGCAACCTCAAGGCCAATGTCAAGTGTTGTGAGAAATTTTTAGGAAGCAAAACCAGCATGCAAATCAAATACCTGCGCGGCATGTGGGGAATGGAGCTTCCCACATTGAAAGCCAACCTTGAAATGATCAAAGCCGGCGGTTTTGACGGCGTTGAAATGGGCGTGCCAAGTGAATTGGCCAAACGCGAAGAGTTATGCCATCTGCTCGATAAATTGCAATTGGAACTCGTGGTGCAGCAATGGACGGAGGGAGGCTCGCCGCTGGAGCATGCACAGAGTTTCGAAGCGCAATACCGGCGCGGCGCTGAGTTTAAACCGCTGTTGATTAACTCGCACACCGGCAAAGATTATTTTACCACGGCGGAGAATCTGGGCATTTTGCAAAAGGCCGCCGCGCTTGAAGCTGAACTGGGCGTGCCCGTGCTGCATGAAATTCACCGCGGCCGGGCGACATTCTCGACCACCGCAACGCTGGCGTTGATCGAGGCGATGCCGGAGATCAAGCTCACGGCGGATTTTTCCCATTGGTGTTGCGTACACGAATCTTTGTTGCAGGATCAGCCGGACCGCGTCAATCGCGCCATTGCGCGCAGTTATCATTTGCATGCCCGCGTCGGCTATGAAGAAGGCCCGCAAATCACTGATCCGCGCGCGCCGGAGTGGCAACCCACGGTGGAAGTGCATTTGCGCTGGTGGCAACAACTGGTCGATCATCACAAAAAGATCGGCACAAAAATTCTCACGATTTGTCCGGAATTTGGGCCGCCGAATTACATGATGACGCAACCGTACACGCGCCAGCCGCTGGGCAATTTGTGGGAAATCAACTGTTACATGAAGGATTTACTGAAAGAACGATTGCACGTATGAAAGCGCTGCTCTTTGTACTTTGTCTGCTCGCGTTGATGGTGGGATTTTTTTATATCCAATATCCCGAGATTTTCCAAGCCTTCACCGGGCTTAAATTTGATAACGCGGCAGTGGAACGCGATTTTATTGCCAGCATCCCAACAATTTTTCGCACGCCGGGCGGTAATCTCGAACTGGCTGGACTCAATGCGACGGAAACCTTTATCAGCTCCGACACCGCCAAAATGCCTTTTCTGAATATGAATATTCCCGGCGCGACCACAACGGTGATCATTACCGTGCCGGTGGTTTATCGCTATTACGTGCCGCTGCGCGAACAATGGGATATCACCGTGCAGGAAAACGCTTGCGTGATCATCGCCCCGGAGTTGCGCCCAATGTTGCCGCCGGCGATTCAATCTGAAAACATGCAAATTAAAACCATTGAAGGGCCATTGGCATTTGACGGCGCGGAAAAACAAGCGAAACTTTTGCAGAGCTTGACGCCGCAACTCGAAGCCAACGCCAAAGATTCAACCAAAATTAAACTCGTGCGCGATGAGGCGCGCAAAACCGTGGCGGAATTTATTCAAGCGTGGCTTTTGCAGCGCGGTGATTGGGGCGAGCAGAAAATCGAGCGCTTGCAGGTTTATTTTCGCGGCGAATCAACAAACAACGTTGGATTACGGCCGGAACCCAGTGAAACAACACGCGAGGAGAAATAAAACAGCGCCGCATGGGGACAAGATGAAACCGGTTAAAAATGACCATGCCAAACGCGTCATGCTGTTACGCGCCTTGTCGAAGCTTGGCCTCTGTTCACGCCAGCAAGCGAAGCGCGCGATTCACCACGGGCGCGTACGCGTTAATGACAAAGTCATCACGAGCCACACGCATTGGGTGAATTTGCACCAGGATCGCGTGGCGCTGGACGCGCAGGAAGTGCGTGGCGCGGAGCAATTGATTTATTTGATGCTCAACAAACCCGCCGGTTACGTTACCACGCGTCGGGATAATCTCAACCGACCGACAGTTTTTGATCTTTTGCCGCCGGGCAACTTCAATCACGCGACAATTGCGCCGCAAGCTGCGTGGATTTTTCCCGTCGGACGTCTGGATTATGATTCCGAAGGCTTGTTATTGTTTACCAACGACGGCGTGTTAGGCGAGGCGCTGACGAATCCGGCGCGGCATGTGCCGAAAGTTTATCGCGTACAACTCGATCATCTGCCCGCGCCGGAAGAAATTCACCGGCTGGAAACTGGCATTCGACTACTCGATTATGTCACTTTGCCGGCGGAGATTATTGCCGAAACTTCGGACGCGGCGGCGGTGAATGAAAATGCAATGCGCCCGCTGGCGCCGTGGATGCAGGTAACCATTCGCGAAGGGAAGAATCGGCAAGTGCGGCGCATGTTTGCCGCAGTTGGTTGTGTCGTGCAGCGGTTGATTCGCATCCGGTTCGGCCCACTGGCACTTGGCGATCTGCCCGTAGGCAAATTGCGTGAACTAACTGCTCCGGAAGTTGCGGCGCTGCGTCGCGCCGTGGCGCAATAGAATTTGTCGGTTTGATAATTTTTTCATGCCTTAAGTAATAAACTTCAGAGTGGAGATTTATGAAACACCAAAGGATGGTCTTTTTAGTTGTTCTCAATATTATTCTAATCGCCGCCGGTGGAGGTTATTCACAGGCGCAGAATTATAAAATCCCTGAAGGCTGGGAAAAATACGATTTCATTCCAGGTTACCAGCAAGTTTTTTTTGACGATTTCTCCGGTGATCGTATTCGCGAAAAACCGCAGGCGTGGGTGTTGATCGAAGGCCAGGCCGAAGTTTTAGAATTTGAAAACCGGCGCTGGTTACGTGCCGTTAACGAGACTTTTCTCAAGCCGTCCGTTGAAATGATGCCGTCGCAGTTTTCTCTGGAGCTGGATTTCTATGTTACGCCGCGCGGCTACAGCGGAAATTATCGCGTCGATATCTACGGCCAAACCGATGAAGAATGGGTCGCGCTGACCATCGAGGAGTTTGGCGCTTCTTTTAACACGTCATGGAAAATTAATATTGAATCCCCGCTGGAATTGCGCGGCGGCCGGCATCATCTGGCGATTATGGTAACGGGCGAAGGCTTTAAATGTTTTGTCGATAGCCTCCGGGTCGTCAATACTCCCAAGAGCGGAAATTTCCGTGTCCAGGATTTTGAGATTTTCCTGCCGGGCGGCGACAAGGTTGGCGATGACAAAAGCTTGATCACGAATGTGCGGCTGAGCAATTGGGATAAAAGCTTTCGCGAGCAGATTCAAGCCAACGGCAAAATTGTCAGCTACGGCATTCCGTTCGCATCGGGTTCGGCCACGCCGAAGCCTGAAGCGTTTGCGACATTAAAAGAGCTGGCGACGTTGTTGCAAAACGATCTCTCGTTGAATTTATCCATTGAATGTCACGTTTTTGAATTTGACGATAGCGGCAACAATAATCGGCTGTCGCAGCAGCGCGCCGAAGCGATCCGCGAAATGTTGTTCCGTTATTACAAGAGTGATCGTGATCGCCTCCGCACGAAAGGGTGGGGCAGCGCCAAACCGTTGCATGATCTTGATACGGTTGATGGCCGTGGCGCCAATACGCGCGTGGAGTTTGTGAAGAGATAAATAAGGTCGGCATGTTTGTTTTCTAACAAACAGTCAATGTTGAAATTGACAATTTGCAGGTTTTTCCTTACATTTTACCAGGACGATCTTGCACTAAAAACTCCATTGTTTGCAAGCTTAATCTTTGCCGGAGAATTAATTTATGCATACTGTAACGCTTGAGCTTCCCGAGCCTTTAGCGCGGGAATTAGAAAATGCCGATGAAGCCCGCTTGCACAACATTCTGGAATGGGGGCTTGTGGGACCGCCAGCAATTGATCATCCTCATATTGCTCATGTTCCCGGTATTCTGGGAGGTCATCCGGTAATTCGCGGCACCCGTGTTCCCGTTTGGCAAATTGCCAATGCCATCGTACATCTGGGTGAAACCGTCGAAAACTATCAGGGCGATCATCCAACGCTGACCTTGGCGCAGATTCATGCGGCGTTGAGTTATTACTTCGATCATCAAGCGGAAATCGAAACTGCGATCAAAGCCAATCAAATGAAGCAATTGAAAGAAGAATTGGATTTGACCGTCGATAAACGTGGATTTATTAACTTGATGCCGTGATATGGCTGATCTGGAAGCTGGTTTATTTATTGCGCTATATACCGATGAAGATGTGACAACGGCGTTAGCCCCAGCTTTGCGCGAACGCGCTTATAAAGCTCAAAGCACTGCTGAAGCTGGCAGACGCCAGCAATCTGACGAGGCGCAATTGGAATATGCGACACAAAATAGCATGGCTATTCTGACCGCCAATCGGCGCGATTTTTTGTATCTCGCCAGAAAATGGGCGGCCAGTCAGCGCGAACATCATGGCATTATTGTGACGGAGCAATTTCGGAGAGAGGAGTTCAATGATTTTTTAAATCGCGTGGAGCAGTTTTTGAATACTTACGATCGTGACGAGGTTTATAATCGAATCATTTATTTGTCGAAATTTCGCGAGTCGCAACCACCTGGTTAAGTTTTAAAACCCACCAAATTCTTTCTAAAATGAAACCGCGCACCATTTTTATTTTCTTTTTATTTATCTGGTTACAAACAACTTCGATTTCAACCCTCGCACAAGAGCCGCCGCCCTCCATTCACGAGTTGATGCTCGCGGCGCATCGTGATGTAGCGCCCGTGGTGCTGCAAAAAGTCTCAACCATCATTCCTTTGCAAAACCGGGTGGCCGGGCTTTCACATCAGGTTTATGGTTATTTGCCGTATTGGTCAAGCTACGCGGCGCTCGATTACAGTCTGCTTTCCACCATCGCTTTTTTCAGCATCGAAATCGATGGCAATGGCAACATCACCAATCGCCACGGCTGGCCGAACGCCGATCTCATCAATCGCGCCCACAGCCGCGGCGTGCGGATTGATCTGGTGGCGACATTATTTGACGACAATGCGATTCATAACGTGATTGCCAACAGCACGGCGCGGGAACGTTTCATGACCAACGCCATCGCCGAAGTGAAACGCGGCGCCGACGGCTTGAATATTGATTTTGAATTTTCGCCGTCTGCCGACCGCGATTTGTGGACCGCCTTTATGAACGAGCTGGCGCTGCGATTAAAAGCCGCGCTGCCGAATGCGCAACTCAGCATGGCCGTGCCGGCAGTCAATTGGTCGGAGCGCTACGACCGCAACGCGTTGGCGCGCATTTGCGATGTGCTGTTCATTATGGGGTACGATTATTATTGGAGTGGCTCGCCGAATGCCGGGCCGGTTGCGCCGCTTACCGGCGGCACTTATAATGTCACCAACTCGGTGAATGATTATCTCGCCGCCACGTTCAACAATCGCAGCAAATTAGTTTTGGGTTGCGCCTACTTTGGCATCGATTGGCCGACGACTTCGGAGCAACCACTGGCGGCAACGACGAGCACCGGCACAGCGCGTTTCTATGCCGCGGCGGAAGGCTTGGCGGCGCAACATGGCAAGCTGTTTTATGCCTCCGGCCAGGTACCGTGGTTCAAATATCAAAACCCCGGTTGGCGGCAATGTTATTATGACGATGCCGCGAGCTTGAGCAAAAAATACGATTTCGCCAAACAGAAAAGTCTCGCCGGCGTGGGAATGTGGGCGCTCGGTTATGACGAGGGCCACCCCGAGCTTTGGCAAGCTTTGCGAACAGCGTTTGCCAGTGGCGGCACGGTGCCTCCCCCGACGCCGACGGATTTTTGGATTACCGCGCGCGATGCCAGCTCGGCGCAGGTCAATGTCGACAGCACGGTTTCGGCGACCAGCTATCTTTTTTATCATTCCACTGACGGCGTGAATTTCGATAATGGCGTGTTCTCGGCCTCGCCCAATTTTGTGGCCACGAATTTGATGCCGGGCGTGGCGCATTATTTTCGTGTGCGCGCCGTAAATGCCGCCGGCCAAAGTGAGTTGACCGAGGTGCTCGGCGTCGTGATTGGCAGGCCCAAAGGCATTCTCGTCGTCAACGGCTTTGATCGCGTGACTGGAACAATTAACACGCGCGATTTTATCCGGCAACACGGATCCGCCATTGTCGCGGCCGGCCGCGGTTTTGATTCCTGCAATAACGACGCCTTAATCCATCGCCGGCTCTCAATGACGGATTATTATGTGGTGGATTGGATTGCGGGTGAAGAAGGCTCTTCCACTTCAAGCTTTGACCCAACCGAGCAGAGCTTGCTGCGCGAATATTTGCGCGGCTTTCATCGCTTGTTCGTTTCGGGATCCGAAATCGGTTATGACCTCGTGGCGCAAGGAAATCAGACGGACCGCGATTTTTATCGCGAAATTTTGCACGCCGAATATGTTGCGGACGATGCCGGTGTTTATCGCGCCACCGGCATTTCCAATTCCGGTTTTGATAATTTGCGTGCCGCTTTCGACGACGGCGCGCACGGCGGCTACGACGTCGATTTTCCCGACGGCATCCGGCCTGTTGGCAGCGCGCGTTTGGCGATGACATATGACGGCGTCAATCCGGCGCAACTCGGCGGCGCCGCGGTTTTTTGGAGTGACACCAATGTGAACGGCCCGATGGTGGTTTATCTGGCTTTTCCTTTTGAAATGATTTACGCTGACGAAGAGCGCAATGCACTCATGTCGCGCGCTCTGCAACTGCTGAGTGTTATCAATCGAGTTGAAGAGACGACCGACAACAACGTTCCTGAAAAAATGTCGCTGCAGCCTAATTTTCCCAATCCGTTTAATCCCACGACGACGCTGTCCTATGCGCTATCGCAAGCCGGACGAACGCAAGCAACATTATTCAATTTGCTCGGCCAACCGGTGCGCGCGCTTTTTGATGAATGGCAAGCCGCCGGTGCATATCGCCGGTTGGTTGATTTGCGAGATTTGCCTTCCGGCGTTTATTTGCTGCGCCTGCAAAATGAGAAGGAAGTCAAACAACAAAAGTGGATACTGCAGAAATGAATCTGCGTGAAATCAAATATTATGACGGCCCCCGCGAACAAAAATGGCACATTCCGATTTTGCACGAAGATGAGCTTTTGATTGCTTTCAACAAACCCCCCGGCCTGCCGGTTATTCCCGAGCGCTGGCATCCGGAATGGCCATGTCTGCGCAGCATTGCAACTGAACGATTGAACCTGTCGATTCTTGTTGTACATCGTTTGGACGCCGGAACCAGCGGGCTGATTTTGTTTGCTAAAACCGAAGCGGCGCATCGCGAGCTGTGCCGGCAATTCGCGCAGCATCAAGTGGAGAAAATTTATTTGGCGCTGGTCAAAGGGGAGGTGAGTGACGAACAATTCACCATTGCGCATCCGCTTGCGGCCAATCCCCAGCGTGCCGGTGTGATGAAGATTGCTCGCGATGGCAAGCCCTCGGTGACGGCAATTCGGGTTTTAGAGAGATTCCGCGGTGTCTCGCTCATCGAAGCAAAACCGCAAACCGGCCGCCAGCATCAGATTCGTGTACACTTGCAAGCGAGCGGGCATCCGTTGTTGGTCGACCCTATTTATGGGCAAAATGAAGCATTTTTTCTTTCGGCAATTAAGAGTAAGTTTCATTTAAAAAAAGGTGCGACGGAGCAGCCGCTAATTCAACGATTAACCTTGCATGCAAGCTCACTGCGATTTTATCATCCCGAACGGCAGGAGTTGATAACGCTGGTCGCGCCGGAGGCGAAAGATTTTAATGTCGTGGTAAAAAATTTACGGAAGTATGCGGCGAGGTAAATAAGAAATTCATTTTAAATCCGGATCGCCGGCGAGAATTGTCTCGAGAAGATCCCGTTCATTTTTGATGATACAAGTAAAGGAAAGTAGGAGTAACTTTCATGCCCGTCACCACCATCGAATGGTGCGAAAACAAAGTCAAGCTCATCGATCAGACCCGATTGCCGCTGGAACTCGTGCATTTGCATATTGACGATGTTGAAACTCTCGGCGAAGCGATTAAAAAACTGCGCGTGCGCGGCGCCCCGGCCATCGGTGTCGCTGCCGCATTTGGAGTTCTGCTGGGTATTCAAAAATTTTATGGTGACGATAAAGAAAATTTTTTCTCCGAACTGGATCGCGTGATCAAGTATTTACGCGGCACGCGTCCAACTGCGGTCAATCTGGCCTGGGCGTTAGAACGTATGCGCCACATTGCCGAATCACATCGCCAGAAAACAGTGACGCAAATTAAAAGCGAACTTTTCGCCGAAGCCAATAAGATTTTTCTGGAAGACCAAAAAACCTGTCGCGCGATTGGCCGGCACGGGGCCGAGCTGATTCCAAATTCAGCAACGATTATTACGCATTGCAACACCGGCGCGCTCGCCACTGCCGATTTTGGCACGGCACTCGGCGTGCTTTTTACCGCGCATGCTCAAGGGAAAAAATTACATGTGTTCGTCGACGAAACGCGGCCACTGTTGCAGGGGGCGCGCCTCAACATGTGGGAATTGATGCAAGAGAAAATTCCCTGCACGTTGATTTGTGATAATATGGCGGCCTTTGTGATGCAACGACGGAAGATCGATTGCTGCGTCGTTGGCGCCGATCGGATCGCTGGTAATGGCGATACGGCCAACAAAATCGGCACTTATTCGCTGGCCGTAAACGCGCAAAAACACGGCGTCCCGTTTTATGTGGTCGCGCCGATCTCGACCATTGATTTTAAAATTAACACCGGCCATGAAATCCCGATCGAAGAACGCGCCGCGGAAGAAATTACCGAAGGTTTTGGAAGACGCACAGCCCCTCCGGAAGCGCCGGTATACAATCCCGCTTTCGATGTCACGCCGAATGATTTGATCACGGCGATCATCACCGAGGCTGGTGTTATCCGTCCGCCGTATGCGCTAAATCTTTCGAAGTTGCAAATGCCGGTATCGTAAAATTTCGCGCCCGGAATTTTCTCGAAAACATCTTGCTTTTCTGACGATTTCTTTTACTTTTTGAAAAATAAACACTATGTCAACCATTCGCCTTCAGCTCAAACCCAATCGCGATCGCTCGGTGCGCCGCTTTCACCCGTGGATTTTTTCCGGGGCGCTGGCTCGTCTCGAAGGGACAAAAGCACCCGGCCTCGTCGAAGTGGTCGACACCGAGGGGAAATTTCTCGGGCGCGGTTTTTATAACCCGAGTTCGCAAATTGTTTGCCGTATGTTGACATGGCAGGATGAGGCCATTGACGCGGAATTTTTTCAGCGTCAAATTGGCGCCGCCGATCAAATTCGCCGGCGCTTGTTTGCGGCAAATGCCACCGACGCCTTTCGCGTCGTCAACGCTGAGGGCGATAACTTGCCCGGGTTGATCGTTGACAAATACGCCGACTATCTCGTCGTACAAATCAGCACGCTCGGCATGTCGCATTTTCGCAATGAGATTGTTGCCGCGTTGCAAAACCTCATTCAACCGCAGGGCATCTTCGAGCGCAGCACCGGAGCGTCACTTAATGAAGAAGGTTTGCCGCCGGTCACGCAAATCATTGCCGGGAACGAGCCGCCGGCATCCCTGCAAATCCGTGAAAACAACTTGCTTTTTGAAGTCAATATTCACGAAGGCCAGAAAACCGGTTTTTTTCTCGATCAACGTGAGAACCGCGCGTGGGTCGCGAGAATCTGCGCCGGGCGGAAATTGTTGAATGGGTTTGGTTATACCGGCGCGTTTTCGGTGTACGCCCAGCAAGGCGGGGCGTCACGTGTCGTGACCGTAGATTCCTCGACAGCCGCCATTGAAATGGCAAAGCGAAATTTTGCGTTGAACCAATTTAAATTTAACCCGGAAGATTTTATTGCCGCTGACTTGTTTCAATTTTTGCGCAGCACCACGCAAAAATTCGATTTTATTATTCTCGATCCGCCCGCTTTCGCGCATCGCCAGAAAGACGTCGAAAACGCCGCCCGCGCTTACAAAGACATCAACTTGCAGGCGATGAAAATTATTGCGCCGGATAGCCTGTTGCTGAGTTGTTCATGTTCGCAGCCGCTGGCGCCGGACCTATTTCAAAAAATTCTCTTCGCCGCCGCTGCCGATGCCAAACGCACAGTTCGCATCATCGGTCAAAGCAGCCACGCGCCCGATCACCCGATCAATATTTATCATCCCGAAGGAAGATATCTGCAAGCCGTATTGTTGCATGTGAGTTGAGTATAGCTTGATTAAAAATTGAATCGAAAAGCTTTGAACGCGGAGAACACGGAAGACACGGATTTACGCAGATAAAAATCCGCGAAAATTGGGGTTATCCGCATCATCAGCGTTCAAAGTTTTTAAGCTGCGGCTGGAGTCTTTGTTACGTTTTACAAATTACGTTTTACAAAAAATGTCCACCTTCGCTTACTGGCTCGGCTTCGGCACGTTTTGCTGCATTGTGATTGGCATCGGCCTGCGCATCTATCTTCGCGAAGCGCGTGCCGAAAAAAAGTTGAGCAGCAACGAATTTTGGGATGCCAAAAAATCTTTGTCTGCCAGTTCCGTGGGCTTGTCGATTTCGGCCAGCATGATGTCGATCAGTTGGTCCTGCGTTTACGGCGTGCAATTATTTTATTGGTACGGCCTCGGCGCCGTGTGGTTACTCGCCATTCCGTGGCTCATGGCAATGTTGGGGTTTTATCTACTCGCCTCACGTTTTCGCAAGCTCCGCGCTTTTTCGCAGCCGGAAATGATCGGTCAACGTTTCGGCACGCGCACGCGCCAGTTGCTCGCCGTGCCGCTGGCGATGGTTTTTCTGATTTGGTGCGGCGCGGAAATGTACGCTGCCGCCATCATTTTAGCGCCGCTGCTGGGCACCACCAAATATGTCATGCTCACCCTCATCGCCTCGGTGGTGGCAACCTATTCGTATTTAGGCGGTTTTGCGGCGGTGGTTTCAACCGATAAATTTCAATATTTTTTGGCAGCATTTTTTATTGCGACGATGGCATTCTTCGGAGGGCAGGCCGTTTTGCAACAAACCACGGTCGCCAATTTTTTAACCAGCTTACCGATGCCGCCTAAAACCACGGCCACCGCGGTTTCATTTTTTGCCGCCGGCCCGGCGCTTATCATCATGACCATCGTTTCGTATTTGCCCGGTTGGCTCGTCGAAACTGACGTTTGGATTCGCCTACAAGCGGCGCAGTCGGATGCCAAAGCCCGGCAAGGTGTCGCCATTGCCGCAACCAACTCATTTATTTTCGTCGGCATTTTGCCGATGACCATCGGCCTCAGCGCGCTTTATCTTTATCCGCCGATCAATGGCGTGATTCCGGTGGAGCTTAAAGATGGCGCGACCATTTTTGTGAAGCTCATGCAAGATTACTCGCCACTCTGGTTGAATGTGTTTCTCGGCGTCGGCCTCGCTGCCGTCGCGATGTCCACCATTGACACGTGCGGTAATGTGGCGGCGCTTTCGGCTTGTTATGATATTGTGACGCCGGCGCTGCGCGAAAAATCCTCGCCACAACTTTTGCAATTATCCCGGCGGATGACGGTGCTGGCATTGGTGTCAGCCTTTTTCTACTCGCTATGCATTGAGTCGTTGTGGGATATTTTTTATCTCTCCTCCGGCATTTTGACGACGACGATTTTTTTGCCGATGATCGCGATTTTTCTTCCGAACACGAAACCGCAACAGGTGCAAGCCGCGATCATCACCGGTTTCGTGGGCACGTTGCTGTTTTATTTTTTAGAAGATCGCGGCCATTTGCAAGCATTCGAACCGCCCTGGCTTTCTGCCACTGGCCTCGGTTATATTTTGTGGGGATTCGCCGCGAGCCTTTTGGCTTTTGTGATCGCCGGCCGATTCCGGTTTGCCGTGATTCCAACGCGTTACGCTTCTGAGCGAACAAATTAAATTTCCCTTTTGCTTTTTATCCTTTTATCTTTTTATTTTATGAGTTGCTGTTGCGTTCCCAATGGCGCTGCCGCGGCCGGCACCAATGAGTTTTTCAACACGCAAGCCGGCCGGTATAAAAAATATTTTCAGAAAAAGGGCCTGCACAAAGAACAGAAATTTTTGGTTGAGGGTATTCGCCAAGGTGGAATCACCGAAGCCGAAATTCTCGAAATCGGCTGCGGTGTTGGCGGGTTGCATTTGAGTTTGCTTGAAGCGGGCGCGGCCAAAGCCACCGGGTTCGATATCTCCGAAAAAATGATCGCGACTGCCAGGACTCTATCCGCCGAAATGGGCCTGCAAGAACGCACGCAATATTGGCACGGCGATTTTGTGGCGATGCACGAAAAAGCGCCGAGCGTTGAGGTTACGGTTCTCGACAAAGTGATCTGTTGTTATCCCAACGCGTTGGAGCTGATCGCGCGCTCGAC
>CAYZFF010000023.1:0-26908 GCA_964477305.1 uncultured Cytophagia bacterium | reverse complement strand
GATTTGAACTTTTCATAAAAAATCGTGTTCAAAAAAACGAGCGAAAGGCCGTAGCCAAAGTCTTCGATGGGAATGGTACCGATCCGCCAACCGAGTTGATAAGCCTCGCCGTATAAAACCACCGGCCTCCAGGTAAGAAAGCCGTTGAACACGAGCATGAATCCGATAAGCACGGCGAGATAAACAAAAAATTTTGTGCGCCATAACAAGCCGGTTTTTAAAACGCGATCCGCGATAATGGCGCCGCCCAGAAAAATCAGCATCAAGCCGGTGTATTCTTTGCCGCTGATAAAAAAAAGCAGCCCGAACAGTTGTAAGGAGTAAAGCCCGTAACGCAGGCGTTTCAGTTTCGACAATTTGCGATCATGCCGATAATGCAAGCCAATGACCTCCCAAATAAAAAGCGCGGCAAATGGCACGGTGAAAAAAAACAGCCATTCTTCTATCGGCAAATTCGCCAGGCGAAAATCCAGGGTGTAGTTCGCATTGAACCACCAGTGGGTGCCGGTCACCAGGGAATCCCAAATCAAATAAGGAATAGCAACAATGATGATTGCCGGCCCCGCGTAACGCCATTTATCAACAAAATGAATCTGCCGCTCGAAACTCATGAGCAGCGGGCCCGCTAAAATAATCAGATTGAGCAGAAGATATTCGCTTTTCACTTTTGCGCCAGCTTCGCACGGAGTAGATTGAGATGCTCGCGTTCACTTTCGGTAAGTTTAAGCTTGTCGCTTAAAAATTTGATGACATTGCCGAGCAGTTGCGGATCATAACCATGCGCCTGTTGCGGGAGCAGACGCACGATTTCGCGCAAACTGTGCTGGGCCTCATCGGAACGGCCAAAGAATTTCGGCAAATAATAACACGTTGTGCCGTGAATGAACAACGCTTCGATATCATCCGGACTCTGCGCCAATCCCGCATCCATGACGCGCAGCCCGCTCTTGGCCCATTTCCATTTTTGATGCGGCCAAAAAGCGTATTTGGCCCGCACGGCCGTGAGCGAACCGATATAAGTTTGCGCACGGCCGTGCAAACGCGCCTCCTGTTTGCCAATCTTATCAAATACGGCAATAGCCGCCTCCAGCTTGGATTTATCTTTCAGGCTTTCGTAATAGAGCCGGCGCGCCTGAGTAAGCAGACTATCCGTTTCTGCGGCGTAAATCGGTGCGGTAAAATTCCAGATGATCGCGGCCAATAAAATGACGGGCTTCCAATTTTTTCCCGGCGGCGAGATCACGTCAGCTTCCTTTTTCACTAAACATCCTATTTTGATTTTGTCCCTTCAACAGTCTCAGCAAGCCGACGGCACATGATGGTAACGGCATGGCCGCAACAATCCGCGTCTTGATAAAACGCCCAACCTAACTTGTCATAATAATCTTTTTGTCCTGCCGTAAACAGATAAAGCGTTGGAACCTGCAAGCGCCGGGCTTCAGCAACAACGCGCTCGACGAGCTTGCGGCCAATGCCTTTGCCGCGTTGTTCGGGCATGACGAAAACACTCGCCATCCACGGCGAGAGCTGGCGCGCGGCTTCAAAGTCATCCAAAATCAAACTGGCCGAACCAACCACTTGTTCGTCCTCAATGGCGACGAATGTAGTGGGAATACAAGCGCGGCCCGTATGGCTTTGTAGGTCGGTCATGGCTTCCTCATGACTCCACTGCGGCAGCAAATCGCGCCACTCGTCATAATGCCAGCGCGCCAAGATCGGCGCGAAATGAAGGTGATCGGCTAAGTAATCGATCCGCATTTATTCTCAGCTATGTCGTTACTTCGGTTGCAGTATTTTCCGCTTCGCGGCCAACCGGGTTGATATATTGCAAGGTCGGCAGTTTTTTCGTCCAATAGTCCCGTTTGGGTTCACGCACGGGGTTAAAAATTTTCTCTTCGCCGTTGGCCTGGACTTTGAACTCCTTGGTAATATACAAATCCCGGTTGGCATTATGCAAGCACATTGACATCGGGCCTTCGGACGTCATCACCATAAACGAGCAATTGTCGATACGCTCCGGATCAAGACATTCGGCATGCATAAAATTATGAATGAAGAAACTCAGTTTATGAACCTTGAAACCACTGACGAATAAATCCCACTTCATTCGCCAAAGATGCACCAGAATGAACGGCAAGCCCTTCAACAGAATGCGCGGCCGTTTAAGCACGTGTTTAAGCACGGCGGTCACGGCTTTCTTGGGATTGCCGCGATCAAGCCCGATGCCTTCAAATTCATTATAAAGCTTATTGATGATCGCCGGATCCCACCACAAATCATAGGCGTTGCGATTGCATACAAAGGAATAACCGATGCGATTGCAACTGGGGTGGCCAATATCAACGACATCGAAATTGATGTTGCGGCCCAGCGTTTCGTTAATAATCCGAATGAGGTTGCGGGGCTCGATGCTATCGGGACGCCCCTGCAGAATGCCACGCCCGGTGTCGGCCTGCAGTTGGAAACTACACATGCCCACCCCGTCAGCGTTATCGCGAAAAAATCGCACCAGCATTGGCAGCTCGTGAAAATTGGTGCTGCACAATGTCGTATTGAAAATGACTGCAATGCCGAGGCCGCGGGCGCGCTCGATATATTTTTGGCGAATGACATTAAGCTCTTCTTCCGAAGCATACAAGCGCTTCTTTTCATCTTTCAAATTCTGTGTCATATCGACATGAAACGCGACATCGCGTAAACCGACGGCGGCAAGTTTTTGCAACAGCTCGCGCGTGGCCTTGATGCCGTTGGTGAGCAGCGCCGGTTGCAAGCCCCGCTCGGAAGCATAGCGCACGATTTCGATCAACTCATCTTCCTTGCGCAAGGTCGGGTCGCCGCCACTGATTTGCACCGGCGTGTTGGGACCGTAGTTGTACAGAATCTCATCGAGGCGGCGCTTCACTTCCTCCAGCGGAATATCAAGTGTGCTCTCGCTCATCTCGCTCAAATAACAAAGGGTACAATCCAGATTGCAGCGCTGCGTGATTTCGAGCGAGACGCAACCCATGGCTTTGCGTTGGCCGAGCGACTGGCTGGGCGTACGCAGCTTCGGATGGAGTTTGGCCCACGTGCGTGCTTGCGCTTCCTTCGGCGTCGGCACGTGACGGCCGTTACCGTTGGGTTGCAAAATCGGCAGAAGTTTTCCATTGTGATTCATGCTGCACTCCTTTTCTGGTGGAATTGGCCGGCTAAACGATAACTCCCGATGCATTCGAGTGACCGGTCAATTTCTTAATCAAGATCTGAGGCATTACGTTGATAGTATTTTTTCGCCAATTCCCGCGGATGGACGCCGCAACGATACAGCCATTGCAAATAAATATTCCCCAACCCGCGCTTGAAAAATCCGTCATTTTCATAGCGCCGTGGCGAGGTAAAAACCGGCGCCGGCAAAATCGCAAAACCCGGCTGTTTGTTGAGCCGTTGGACCAGTTCCATATCTTCCATTAACAGAAAATCATCGCGATAGCCGCCGAGCGCCTCAAAATGACGGCGTTTGATAAAAAGCGCCTGATCGCCGAAGGGTAGTTTTAAAAACTTACACCGCAACCCGACATAGAACTCCAGATAACGATAGGCCCAGTGCGCATGCTCGACGCGAAAAGTGAAGGCGCCGGAATGAAGCTGCGGCGAAGTTTTAACCGCCGCTAAAAAAGAATTAAAAGAATCCCGGGGCAGTGTGGTATCGGCATGCAAAAAAAGCAACCATTCCCCTCGGGCTTGTTTCGCCCCGGCATTCATCTGGCGAGCGCGCCCGCAAGGCGTTTGAATCAACTGGAGCTGCGGTAATTCTTCCGCCAGCCGGCCGAGGGCCTGGGTGGTCCCATCACAACTGCCGCCGTCGGCAAAAATAATTTCAGCCTCCGGCAATTGCTTGAGCATTTGCGCTTGCCGGCAAATATTGGCGGCCTCATTTAACGTGGGAATAATGATGGAAACGAAGATCGGCTTGGTGGACGAGAACGAACAAGGTTGCGGTGAAACTGGGGAAAACGTTATTGCCGCCTTCATGTATTTTTCCACATTGGCTAATAAAACAATCGAGGATGAAGCATTGCCTTCACCGGCCAATCTTTCATCCTCGATTTAAAAAGTTACCCGTTGAAAACTATTCGTTCAAATCCCAATTATAATCGTGATGCTTGATCTTAAAAGTTTTGCCCGCAGCCAACAATTGCTTGCCCTGCTCCGGCGGCAAATAACGGCTGATAAATTCCGGCACCCCGCTGGAAAATTTTTTGAAATCTTCCTGAAACCAATCGAAAATCTTGGAGACCATTGCCTCCTTTTTGGTAAAATCAAAACTGTTGCTGGCCGCATTATTAATGAATTGGCGGGATTGCTCGTCCAGTTGCTCCCCGAGACGGGCCGGCTCAAAAGCTTCGGCGCGCAACGGCGGGCAGCTTTTTGCCGCGCAGTTGATGGCGAAGTGAATGCGCGGATCGCCCATCGGCCGGATAATGTCATTCTCCACGTCGTTGAGGGAATATTGCACGCCGTTAATCGTCACCAGTTTCTTTTGAAAATTCGATTTGCCCAGCGCATACGCGGTTTTGCTCATAATGCTTTTGATCGGATATTGATCGACGACGACTTTGAGCGTGAAGGCGTTATAGACATTGATCCAAAAGGCCAAACGGTTTTTCTGCGCGATAGTGTTGGGGTCGGTCTTCATCAGCATCGCGACCACTTCGGTGAAACGTTTATCTTCCTTCAGGCCTTTATAATTCACCGCGCCCGCTTTAACATGGTCGCGCAAAACTTGCGTGAACAGCGCATAGTCCGGGCCGGTGGAATCGGGCGCCGCGGCAAAAAGGCTGGCGTGGGTGAGCAGCGTCAAGAGCGCCGCGAAGAAAAAAGTTTTTGCAACGCCGCGAAACTTAATAAACCGATACATGGAATTTCTCCTTGTAAAAATTGATCACCGCAAATTATATACGATTCGCGAATTTATTAATGATACGTTGCAACCGCCTTATCGGATTTGCCGTTTCCCGCAATTGGCAAAGTAAGCAAAGCGCTGGGAAAAGTCAATTAAAAAAAACAACTGCAAAAACGGCCTTGCTTTTTGCTAAAAACTGGACTATTTTGATGCGTGACAGTTTATTTATTCGGCGTTTTTAAAACCTAAACTCCCGGAGGAGGAAACATGAAGAAAAGTATCGTCCTGTCAGCGCTGGTCGTGTGTCTCGTCTTCGTCGCCTGCGCGCAGAAACCTACCGTTGATGACGTGGTCAACAAAATCGTGCAAGCTTATGGCGGCAAAGAAAAAATGGCCTCGATTCAGGATCAGGTTGCGACTTGGGATTCCAAAGCGATGGTGATGATGGGTGACTCGGCCATGACGATGAGCGGCGTCATGACCATCACCTTCAAGCGCCCCAACAAAATCAAATTCGAATCGCAAGATCAGAACGGCGCGGTCGTTTTTAGCCAGGTGTTTGACGGCACAAACGGTTGGGTTTACATGATGGGCCCAACCGGCCCGAACGCGCGCGACATGGCGCCCGCGGAAATTCAGGAAATGACCATTCTGGCGGAAACCTGGGTCGAGGGCTGGCACGACTATGCCGCGAAAGGTTTTAAGCTCGCGATGTTAAGCGACACGACGATGAACGGCAAAGCCTATCATCGCATTCACGCGACGGATCGCTTTGGCAATGCCAGCATGAATTATTGTGACACCCAAACCAGTATGATGGAGCGCACCGATGCCGAGATGACCGATCCGATGACGATGCAAAAGGCGCCGAGCGTCATGACTTTCACCGGTTATGCGGCGCACGACGGCTGGATGATGCCGCAAAAAGTCGCAAGTTATGACGCGAGCAACAATCCGATGTTTGAGATGGCATTAAAAGAAGTTAAAAATAACACCGGCGTGACCGACGACACTTTTGCGAAACCCGCGCCGCCAATGCCAGAACCTTCGGCTGAAAATAAATAACCGCCGGTCACATATTTTATTGAATGCATGATCAAATCCCACTGTCATAAATCTACGGTGGGATTTTTTTTGCCGAAAAACGGCGGGGTTAGAAGAGCCTTATAGTGTCGCCAACTTTATCATTGACAAACTCTTGGTGAATGCGTACATTATTCATGTGTATGATGACCCCAAGGGAGATTGTAGATAGATAATCCCGGTAAGCGTTGAATATTTTATGGCAGCGAGGCCCACCCCATCCATTTGATCGAGGAAAGGTGGGAACGTATAATTGCCGCAGATAAAAATCCTGAAAGATCGATGATGGCGTGCCTGTAAAATTGACGATTTAACCAGATTGCCATCGTCAAAATCGCTGAATCAGTGTAACTATCGACAGCTTGTAATTTTTAAAAATTCACCTTATGCCGTTTGTGGCGGAAATCATACTTGCAACTTCGATAGAAAAACCGCCCTTTTAATCGCGGCGAGAAACGAAGAATCATCGTGCTGACATCACCAACGCGGCTTAAATAAATCAACTCATGTGGCTGTGCGGCTGAAAGACATTATTGCTCCCATTGCGGATGATTTGGAAGCCTTTGAACAAGAATTCAAAGCCATTCTCAAATCCGACATTTTCTTGATTGACAAAGTCGTTCATTATTTAATCTCACATCGTGGCAAGCGCTTGCGGCCGGTGCTGGTGTTGTTGGTTAGCCGATTAACGGCCGCGACGGCGAATGGAGAGGACGGGAAGGTTCAGGCTGGCGCCACGGCTTTTTCCAACGGCGCTGCCGATAAAAGGCTGAAAGCCGCCGCGATTTTGGAGCTGTTGCACACGGCCACCCTCGTGCATGACGATGTTGTAGACGATTCTTACCGCCGGCGTGGATTTCCCACTATCAATTCGATCTGGAAAAATAAAATTTCCGTTTTGATGGGCGATTATTTGTTCTCGAAATCTCTGCTGGCGATGTTGCACCTTGGCGATCTCAAAACGTTTTCGATCATTTCCCACACCGCCGAACGCATGAGCCAGGGCGAACTGCTGCAAGTGGAACGCAGCCGCGATTATTGGATGGAAGAGGAAATTTATTTTAGATTGATTTCCGATAAAACCGCGGCGCTGCTGTCAGCGGCTTGCCAACTCGGCGCGCTGGCGGGCGGCCAGAGCGATCACGCCATCGCGCAGTTCAATGAATTTGGCGAGAAAGTCGGCATTGCATTTCAAATTCGCGACGACATTCTCGATTTGCTCGGTGAAGAAAGCAGCACGGGCAAGCCGATTGGCAATGACATTCGCGAAAATAAAATCACGCTGCCGCTGCTGCATGCGTTGAAACAGGCCGAGCGCCGCGACGCCAAAGCGATCATCCGGCTGGTGAAAAGAGGCGCCGGCATGCGTTCACGCCGCAGCGACTATCGCGATATCGTCAATTTTATCGAGCACCACGGCGGCGTTCAGTATGCCATGCAAACCGCCAACCGGTTCACCGAAGATGCCGTGGCTTTGCTCAATTCGTATCAGGATTCGCCGTTTAAAAATTCGCTGATCAATCTGGTGCGATTCATTACCTCGCGTGAGCATTGATTGTTATTTTGAGGCTGCAACAGAAAAAATCGCCGCGAACGCTCTTTGGCAAAATTTTACTTTTGTGGTGCGCCGTCGGTTGCGGCCAACCAGAAGAATTCCAAACCGTGCAGGAAAGCCGCATTCTGATGGACACGCTGGTGTCGGTCAACGTTTATGCGGCGAAACCGGTGGATGAATCGGCCATTCGGCGCGCGACGGCAGAAGCCTTTGCCGAGATGAGCCGGCTGGACTCTCTGTTCTCAGCTTATCGGACTGATAGTGAAGTCGCCCGCCTCAACAACGCCGCGACCACTGCGAGTATGATTATTTCGAGTGACATGGACTCCGTGCTTCGTGTGGCGGAA
This sequence comes from uncultured Cytophagia bacterium, assembly GCA_964477305.1. GTDB lineage: Bacteria > Zhuqueibacterota > Zhuqueibacteria > Zhuqueibacterales > Zhuqueibacteraceae > Zhuqueibacter. The sequence continues at coordinate 19,041 of CAYZFF010000023.1, read as the reverse complement.
TGGGCCGCGCAAATTTCCAATGGCGCTTTTGATGTTACCGTCGCGCCGATTTTACACCTGTGGGGTTTCGGTACTGATTCGATCGGTATCCCGGCGCCGGCAAAAATTACCGCGCAAATGGCGCGGGTGGGCTATAAAAATCTTGAATTGGCCGCGGATGTGGTTAATCAAAAAAAAATGGTTACTTTTCGTCATCCGGGAATGTCCATCGACCTCGGTGGCGTGGCGAAAGGGTACGTTGTTGATCGCGGCCTGGCAGTGTTGCGCGAAGCTGGCCTCCGCGACGCGATGATCACGGCCGGCGGCGATTTGCGCACGCTCACGTCGCCATTGACCGCGGGGCGCAGGTATATATGGATTCAGCACCCACGCCCCGCAAATCCGGACAGCACGGCCCAATCTTTCTTTGGGCGATTCAAGCTGGAAGGCGATGCGGCCGTGTCGACGAGCGGCGATTATGAACGTTTTTTCATTAATGATAACAAACGGTATCATCATATCATTGACGCGCATACTGGTTATCCCAGTGAGCGGGCGGTGAGTGTGACCGTCATGGCCTCAACTTCCGTACAGGCTGATGCTTTGTCTACAACGCTATTCGTGCTGGGGCCGGAGCGTGGCCTCGCAGTGGCCGATTCGTTGCCCAATGTCGAGGCCATTGTGATTTATTATAATGCAGGCCGCTTAAGCTGGAAAGCAACAACAGGATTAACCGCTAAACTTGAAATCATAAAACCATAACCCCTTCTTGACAGGAAAGTGTTCGATTATGAGTAGAGACGAAGTTTCCGAATTGACGCGGCGGACTTCTTCAGGCGAAAATTCTACCGACATATTCGAGCGCTTCGATGAGAGATAGCATCTGGAGAGCTTTATGCCAAGAGCACTTGTTACCGGCGGAGCCGGGTTTCTCGGTTCACATCTGTGTGAATACCTGTTGAAAAAAGGCCATGAAGTTATTTGCATGGACAACCTTTCAACCGGCTCGACCGTCAATATCGAGCATCTGCAGAGTGAACGTTTCAAATTTGTCAAACATGATGTCACCGAATATATTTACGTGGCCGGCCAGATCGATTATGTGCTGCATTTTGCCTCGCCGGCGAGTCCGGTCGATTATTTGCAAATGCCGATTCAAACGCTGAAAGTCGGCGCGCTGGGAACGCACAAAGCGCTGGGATTGGCCAAAGAAAAAAATGCCGCGTTTTTGCTCGCCTCGACTTCGGAAATTTACGGCGATCCGCGTGAGCATCCGCAGCGTGAGGATTATTGGGGCAATGTGAATCCGGTGGGGCCGCGCGGCGTTTATGATGAGGCCAAACGTTTTGCCGAAGCTTTGACGATGGCCTATCATCGGTTTCACGGGGTAAACACCAAGATCGTGCGCATTTTTAACACCTACGGCCCGCGCATGCGACCCAAAGACGGCCGGGCGATTCCAACGTTTGTGCCGCAAGCGTTGCGCAATGAGCCAATCACGGTATTTGGCGACGGCTCGCAAACGCGCAGCTTTTGTTATGTTGACGATCTCGTCGAGGGCATTTACCGGTTGCTAATTTCCAATTGCCATGAGCCGGTAAACATCGGCAATCCGCACGAAATGACGATTAAAGAAATGGCGGAAACGGTGATTCACGCCACGGGCAGCGCCAGCCGGATTGATTATAAACCGCTGCCGGTCGATGACCCGCAGATTCGGCAACCTGACATCACGCGCGCCAAGCAATTACTCGGCTGGCAGCCGCGGGTGACTTTGGAAGAAGGCTTGAAGCAAACCATCGCCTGGTTTAAACGACAACCGGAATTTCCCAGGTAGCTTTTACTTAACCGCGCCACGGTGGATCCACAAAAGATTTTGCTCATTCGGCTTAGCGCGATTGGCGACATTTTGCTAACTACGCCGTTGCTGCGGGCGCTGCGGGCGCAATATCCGCAGGCGCAATTGGATTTCGTGGTAAAGTCCGAGTTTGCCGAAATTTTGCGTTACCATCCGGCTCTCAATACGTTGTACGAAGTTAATACCAAAAAAGGTTGGCCGGAATTGCAGTCGCTCGGCCGGCGGTTGTTCGAGACTGACTATGACGTGATCTTTGACATTCATAAAAATTTTCGTTCGCGTTATCTTGTGCAAGCCGCCAGGCCGCAGCGCGTGCTGCGGCATCGCAAGCATGTTCTTCGGCGCGGACTTTTGGTGCACACCAAAATAAATTTGTTGCAAAATTTTTCGCCGATTTACCAACGCTACCTTGAGGCGGCTGCGCCGTTGCAAATTTCACCGCAACCTCTCGCCGATGGCCGATGGCTGGAATTGTTTTTGAGCGAGCAGGATGAACGCGAGGCCGATTTCGCTATCCTGGCCAATCATTGGCAACCGGGTGTTCCGCTGGTGGCGTTAGCGCCGGGTGCCGGTTATTTTACGAAACGCTGGCCGGCGGAATTTTTTGGCCACTTAGCCGTCAAACTGATTCGCCAACGCTATCAAGTTGTCGTGCTGGGCGGCAGCCAGGATCTCGATCTCGCCAATCAAATTGCGCAGGTTGTGGCGTCAACAACGGGAAATCGTAATCCGGTGATCAATCTCGCCGGCAAGCTCTCGTTGTTAGGCTCCGCCGCAGTGGTCAAACGTTGTCGCCTGCTGATCGTGAATGATTCCGGCTTGATGCATGTTGCTGAAGCCGTCGGTACGCCGCTGGTCGCGATCTTTGGCTCCACCACGCGTGAGCTCGGTTTTTTCCCGCATCTCAAAACGTCGCGTGTGGTCGAGAATCTTGGGTTATCGTGCCGGCCGTGCAGCCATCTTGGTTTTAATGAATGCCCGCGTGGGCATTTTCGTTGTATGCGGGAAATCACGATTGATAAAGTCTGGAACGCCGTGCAAGAAATGCTGACGCCGCAAGGTTTGCAGTCCGAGGTTGAATATCCGAAGTCGAACCGGAGCGCCGTAGCTTGACAACAAGTACGTAAAACGTAAAATTTGCGTTGAGCGGTTTGCGAATGGCATTACGACCATTCGGGCCGATCGGAAAACTTATAACCAACGAGGTTTATGGGAAAATCCGTTTCCAAGCATAGTTTTGAAGAAATGATGCATCCGAATGGGCACACGACGACTCCCCGCCCGCCCCGCCCAGTGCATCAAGATATTGCCCGCCTGGCCCGCCGTTGCGCCGAATTGGCCTTGGAGAAAAAAGCCACCGATATAAAAATTTTTGAGGTGAGCCAACTCACCAGCATTGCGGATTTTTTTGTGATTTGCACGGGCAGCGTCGATACGCATGTGCGCGGTATTTTTGAGCATATTGAGGACAAGCTGCGCGAAGAAGACATTCGCCCCTGGCACGTCGAGGGGCGCGAGCGCTCCCAATGGATTCTCATGGATTATGTCGATGTTGTTGTGCATGTCTTCCAACCGGAAACGCGTGAATTTTATGGATTGGAGCGGCTGTGGGGCGACGCCAAAGTCGAAGAAATTCGCGACACTATTTTTCCAACCACCAACTAAAAATGAACCTCTCTGCAGAAAATTATTTACGCGAATTGCTGGTCAACTTCGTGCAAAAACGCGGCTGGCCGGCCGAAGCCATCGTCGTTAACCGTCCGCGCCAGGAAGGCTTCGGCGATTACGCCACGCCGGTTGCGATGAGTCTGGCCAAAAGCTTGAGAAAAGCACCACGCGCCATTGCCGAGGAAATCGTCAATGCCTTGGAATATGATCACCAACTCATTGCGGAAATTCGCATCGACGGACCCGGCTTTATTAATTTTCGGCTCGGCCCGGGATACTGGCAAAACATTCTGGCGGAAATTTTACGGATGCGCGAAACGTACGGCCGTTCCCAATCCGGCGCCGGCCAGAAAATTAACCTGGAATTTGTCAGCGCCAACCCGACTGGCCCGCTGAATATCGTTAGCGCGCGCGCCGCCACAATCGGCGACGTGTTGGTTAATCTTTTCCAAGCCACCGGCGCCGCCGCCCAGCGCGAATACTATGTCAACGACGCGGGCTCTCGAGTTCGCATGCTCGGGTACTCCGTCAGCTCGCGCTATATGGCTTTGTTTGATATCGCCGAGCCTTTTCCCGAAGACGGCTACCACGGCGATTATATCAAAGATCTGGCTGTTTCGTTGCGCGAAGAATTTGGCGAGCGCTTTGTCAAGCTGTCGCAGGAAGAACGCTGCGATCAGTTGACGCAACTCGCGTTGACGCGCATGATCAATGCCCAGAAAGACATCCTCAGCAAATTTCGCGTCAATTATGATCTCTGGTTTAGCGAACAAAGTTTGCTTGATAGCAATCGCCAGCAGGAAGTGTTGAGTATTCTAGAGCAAAAAAATTTATGCTACGAAAAAGATAACGCGATCTGGTTTCGCTCAACTCGATTTAACGACGAGCAGGATCGAGTTTTGATCAAGCGTGATGGCTCCCCGACGTACTTTCTCGGCGATATCGCATATCACATGGACAAATATCGCCGCGGCTTCAATCAGCTTTATGATTTGTGGGGTCCGGATCATCATAGCCACATCGCCCGAATGGAAGCCGCGATGACCGGCTTGGGTTATCCGCCGGGCAGTTTTCAAGTGCGGATCATTCAGCAGGTGAATTTGCTGCGCGGCGGCGAAGTCGTCAAAATGTCCAAACGGGCGGGCAACATTATCCCGATGGTCGAATTAGTTGAAGAAGTCGGCGTCGATGCGGCGCGCTATTTTTTCCTCATGCGCAAATTGGATACACCGATGGATTTTGACATCGATTTGGCCAAAAAGCAAACCGACGAAAACCCGGTTTATTACGTGCAGTATGCGCATGCCCGTCTGTGCAATGTGTTCTTGCATGCGCAGGCCAAGGGCGTAGCGTTGGCAGATGACTACAATTTGGGTTTGTTGCAAGCACCCGAAGAAATCGCGCTACTGCGCAAACTTTCGGAGTTCCCTGAAATTGTGGCCAAAGCGGCGCAGTTTTTAGAGCCGCACCGGATTACGCTTTTTTTGCAGGAATTGGCGGCGGCGTTTCATCACTTTTATCACGATCACCGCGTGGTCAGTGAAGACGCGGCGTTGACGCAGGCGCGTCTGCGTTTGGTCGAAGGCGTGCGTCTGATTTTAGCGAATGCTTTGCGGTTACTCAATATTTCCGCACCGGAAAAAATGTAAACCTTGCACTGCTTCATGAAAGGAAAGAAATGAGTCTGTTGGTCGTAGGTTCGCTGGGGTTGGATACGGTTGAAACGCCCTTTGGAAAAGTTGAAAACGTTTGCGGCGGCACTGCGGTTTTTTGCAGCGTGGCCGCCAGCCATTTTACCAAGGTCAATTTAGTCGGCGTGGTCGGTGAAGATTTCCCTCAAACGGATATTGCTTTTTTGCGCAATCGTGGTGTTGATCTGGATGGTTTGGAAATCAAGCCGGGCAAAAGTTTTGCTTGGGGCGGCAAGTATGGTTTTGATCTCAATTCACGCGACACGACGTTCACGCATTTGAACGTTTTTGAAACCTTCGATCCGCGCATTCCGCCCAATTATCGCGACACCCCGTTTGTTTTTCTCGGCAACATCGGGCCGGAGTTGCAGCTCAGCGTGTTGGAACAAATCAACAAGCCGCAATTAGTGGCGCTGGATACCATGAATTACTGGATCGAGGGCAAACCTGCCGAGTTGGCGCGGGTGTTGGCGCGGGTTGACGTGCTGTTGGTGAATGATTCGGAACTGCGCCAGCTTTCCGGTGAATTCAATCTTTTGAAAGGCGCGCAGCGTGTGCGGGAAATGGGCCCGAAAATCATTATCGTCAAAAAAGGGGAGCACGGCGCAATCATGATTACACCGGACAATCTTTTTTATGCGCCGGCTTATCCGCTGGAGAATGTTTTTGATCCGACCGGTGCGGGTGATACGTTTGCCGGCGGCTTTATGGGCTATCTCGCGCAGTGTCATCGCGTCGACGACTTGATTTTGCGGCAGGCGATGATTTACGGCAGCACCTTTGCCAGTTTCGTGGTCGAAGATTTTAGCATCGGCCGTTTGCGCCAGCTCCGCGAAGAAGAGGTGCGTCAGCGCTTCAATAGTTTTCATGAAATGACGCGCTTCGTGTGTCCTTGGGATGAGTAACGTTCGTAGCCGCGCCTTCAGGCGAAACTTTTTGAATCGAAGAAAGTTTCAGAATTCATTACGCGGTTAACGCCTAAAGGCTTAGCTACAAGCATGCCCATCAAAACCGAAAAAATCTCGCTCACAACCCAAGGTTTTACCGACATCCTGGATATAACGCCGCAAATTAGTCAGGCGCTGAAACAAGTTGGAATGCAAAACGGCAACGTCACCATTTTTGTTTCCGGTTCAACGGCCGGCGTAACCACCATCGAATACGAACCGGGGTTGTTGCAAGACATACCCGCCGCCTTTGAGAAATTGGCGCCGCTGCAAGCACACTATCAGCACAATGAAACATGGGGTGACGGCAACGGTTACGCGCATGTCCGCGCTGCGCTGCTCGGCCCTACGCTGGTCGTCCCCTTTGCTCACAGCGAGTTAATGCTCGGCACCTGGCAACAAGTTGTGCTCATCGATTTTGATAACCGGCCACGACGGCGGGAAGTCGTGTTGCAATTTATGGGAGAATAAATCGTTTTACAAAAAAGTTGTTCAATAAAACAAAAAACCCAGACTTTGATCTGGGTTTTTGTTTGGCTCCCGAGGTAGGACTTGAACCTACGGCCCGGTGATTAACAGTCACCTGCTCTGCCAGCTGAGCTACTCGGGAATCTCCATCGCAAAAAAGACGGTAGATATAATATAATAAAAAAACTTGAAAAGTCAATAGCGGCGGCGGGAATTTAAAACGCGTAGCGGCGTTATTTTAAGTACAAAAGCTGTTGTTTCAGAATGGTCATATCCTCTTTTTTGCCTTGACTTTGTTTGTTGTCTTTGGTGAATTTCAATACGGAAAAATACATCCCGGATGTGATTTCCTCCCCCGCATGATTATTCCCATTCCAGTGGGCAAAGAATTTTCCAGCCGATCTTAATTCCTCCAAAAGCGTCACGACCTCGCGCCCCTGCAAATCAAAAATTTTTAAAGAGACTTGTCCCGCTTCAGGTAATGCGATCTCAAATTGCGTTAAACCACGAAACGGATTGGGATGCTGCCGCAACGCTAAATTCCTGGGGATTTCGCTGTAGCTGTCGTCAATCACATCGGTGATATCAATCTTGGCTTTAAACTGCACGGTTAAATCCTGGCGGTTAACGAGACGCACTTCGACCTTCTGCGAATCGGTTTTGCCAACTTGCCAGCGCGCGCTGGCGGTGCCATCCGTTGCGGTGCTAACGACGCATTCCGTATTAGCGCAGCTCGTGCCACCGAAAATTTTTCCGCCGCCGCTGATAATACGAAAAGCAACAGAAGCATTCGACATCGGCGCGCCAGCGGTGTTGAGCACCTTTACCAGCAGTGGCAGCGTGAGCAGTTTTTCCGGCTTGCTGATTTGCCCGTCGCCACTAAGCGTGACGAGCCGATCAAACGTCGGCAGCGTCATAAAAGTAAATTTCTGCCCCAGCGCCGTATTGCCGTAGGCGTCAGTCGATTTTACTCGCGCAAAAAACGTTTTATAAGCAGCAAGATTCGTCAAAACAGCTTCGTGTTGGGTGACCAGTTTTACATCTAATAAAGTTGAGCGGCCGAGCGTCGAGTCTAAACCAAACTCAATCTGCGAAGTGCTGTTCTCATCTGTCGTCCACCGAATCGTCGCCGTGCTGGCGGTTAAATTTGCCACCTGTGAGCTTAAAATGACAGGCGGTTGCCGATCTGCCAACGTTGCAAAAGTTGTGTCTCGCGACGCCACAATTTTTCCCGCCGCGTCTTTGGCTCGAATACGAAAAACATATTTGCTGTTTGCTGTCAATTCGGTTAATTGCACCGCATGCACGGTATCGCGGCAAGATTCATTCGTGGTGAGCCAATTTGTGCCCGCGCTCAATTTATATTCGACCTGGGCCGCTGTCGGTTTGCTGGTTTTCCAAGTCAGCGTGGCGGTAGAGGTGGTTAATTTGCTTACACTCAAATTAACCATAAGCGGCGCTACAGTCGCCGGCACCCCAATAAACTGTACATGCAATTGGTCGAGAATAAGTTGACGGCCATTGCTGGCATTGATAAACGACAATTTTATTTTCCGGGTGCCGGTTGCAATCTCACGTTTAACGCTAAACCATTTGAAGACGGCGGTATTGATCGTAAGTGTGTCTTTGCCGGCATTCTCGGTTTCGATCACCAATTTGGGCCAGACCTGGTTGCGATATTCACCACGGGCTAAAATTTCCAAACGATGGACGCCGCTTTGGGGAAAAGTTAGCGTGGTCGAAAGCGAACCGTTTTGATTGAGGTTCCAACCTGTTCCTTCGGCATAGCCCGTGGTTTTCGGCGACATGGCTTCGGCTTCGATATAGCGATCCATAACTACCACTTCGGTGAGCAAACAGTTGACAACAGTTTTCCATTCGCCGCCATTTGCCGCTTGCGAAGCGATAGTGACTTGGTATTTAAGACCCGGTATAAGGCCGTCAACGATGATCTCGTGTTCCGTCGTGTATTCGGCGGAAAAGTACTGCACGGTCGTGCTGCTGGAATTTTGCAATTCTACACGGCTATCCGCAGGCAACGGCGTGTTCCAGCGCCAGCGAACTTGCCGAATATTCAATTGTTCGCTCTGCAAATTCACAACATTTCCAAGCGGCGCCAAAGATGCAGGCGCCGTTGGGCGCATCACAGCGATTGCATCCGTTGTATCGACAGGCATAATCAAAACGGTTTCCGCGACGCTTTTGAAGGAACGCGCTGGCGTCAACACTCCACTCACCGGATTGAACCATGATAAAGCCAGGGTTTGATTAACCGGCAACCGTAAACGCATGCGGCCACCGCGCGCTTTATAAGCAATATATTCGGTTCCGGAAGCGGCGAGCATTTCGGTTTCATCATCCGCAACCATTTCCGGGTGCGGTGCGAGCGCAGTCCAATTGGTTTGCTCGCGAAAAAAACGATTGAAAACGCTATACTGCCGCGCCATTTCCAAATCACCGGTGTCGTTCAAATTCCAACGCAATGGCGGATGATCATAACCGGGGTCATATTCGTAATGGCCATCGGGATCAATAAAAGTGCCGCCAAAACCGGCGACAAAATATCCGCCCGCGGCGAAGATCGACCACGCGCCGGTGCGGATATACTGCGCGTCATTGCGAATGCCGTGATGCGGATGCACGCTCTGCGGCACATGATACCCGTATTCCGCGTTAACGACGGGCTTATGGTAAATGCGATCGAAGCGAATGGAATCGGCGAGAAATTCGCCGGCATCGCGAAGCTGATGCATAACGTAACTCAGCCACGGCTCTTTGGCAAATTCGCGATTCACATAATCATCGGCGGGATGAATCGAAATCGGATGATCGAACGGATCGGCGGCGGCCACGGTTTTACCGATCTGCCGATACAGCGCGGGTTCATAAAAATAGGCTTGATAATCACCCGCCAAAACCCAGAAAACATTGTAAGCCGCATAGCGTGCGACAATGTATAATGCCAAACGCTGGTAATCTTCAGGCGACATTTTGGTGAGTTCATGCGCCCAGGTAAAAAACAATATGGAAACCATGCCCATGCTATCGGCGTAAGCAACGCGTTTATCCACCCATTTAAAATAGTCGGGATTCAAGCGATTGTAATCACGCTGCGTCGTGGTGAACATTGCATAAGGAATGCCGCCTTCGTTGGCTTGATAATCATAACGGTTGTGAACCACTATTGCATGATAGGCATTGAAACCTTGCGCGGCGCGCAAATTAATATACGGTTTGAAACGCGCGTCAAATCCAACGCCGGCGCTCATGCCATCCCAAATCGTATCGCCCATCAAGAGAAAAGGCGTGCCGTCGCCGTACTCGAATCCATAGGGGCGCGTTCTGCTCGGGCGCACGAAGCCGCGATGTTTTGACGGCAACACCTGGAAGCGTCCGGCGGCGATTAAATCCGGCTCATTGCTTTCGGTGCGATAACGCCAGACGCCGGCTTCGTTGGGCGCGAAACGGATTTTCCAAATTTGTCCGTTGTCCCAGAAGCCTTGCAGGCGCAGTTCCTTTCCCGTGGGTGAAATGAAGATACCAGTCAACTCAACTTCAACATAGGGAATGTGATAACGTCGCTCCATGCTCAGCGTGATTTCAATAGGCGAGAGTCTTGGCACACTGCGCATCGGCGTGATAAAAGTGGAGTCGCGACCCAAGGTCAGATTGCCGGCGCCGTCGCGGGCCCGCACGCGAAAATAATACGTCGTGTCAGGAAGCAAATTGCGCAATGTGATTGTATGTGCCGTTTTTAGAGCCGAAGCATAATCGGAAAGCAGGCCATAGCGTTTGGTGAAACCGTATTCCACTTCCGAATCCGCGCCTTCATTGGTGCGCCAGGAAATAGTGACACTCGAACTCGTCAGGTTACTGATGGTAACACCGGAAATTTGCGGGCGGATGGTATCGGCAAAAGTACGATGATTGCGGGCGGGATGGGCGTTTAAATTCGCACGGCTGAAGGTTGCCGGGGCGATAGCAAAAAAAAATATTAACAATAAAAGGGAAACACGAATTTTCATGATTTCATTTGCTTGCGGTCATATTCTGGCCTCCTTGTCATCAAATCAAACCGGAATCCATTTCCGATTCTATCTTGGTTGATTGCCACCCTTCGACTTTGCTCAGGGTGACTCTAATAAATTTGGGGAACAGTCAGCAGGTTTGAGCGCGTTACGTTTTAGAAATTTTATTTCAAGTATAACAGCTTCAATTTTTCCTCTTGAATCTGCAACAATCCCCCGGCCTCGGTTTGATGCCGCAACACAACAAAATACGTTCCGGCGGCGACCGGAGCACGCGCGGCATCTTTGCCGTCCCAGGCGATAGTATATTGCCCGGCAGTTTTAGCCTCGTTAATTATAGTGACTACCTCACGGCCTTGCAGATTAAAAACTTTTAACGTCGTTTGCCCGTCGGTTGGCAACTCCATTTGCAACAAAGTCAAGGCATAAAAAGGATTGGGATATTCGCGCAGGGACAACGAGGTGGGCGGTGTTAGTGAGCCGGTCGAGGAATCCGGCTCCAAAATAGCCGCACGAATAAATTGAATATGAACGCGGTCAATAATCAGTTGGCGTTCATCACCGGCATTGGTGAAAACGAGTTGCAATTCATGTGTCCCCGCCGTCACTTGTTTTTCAAAAACAAAATCTTTGTAAATAGCGGAGTTGAGTTCGCGGGCGGCCCACTCGGCGCCATCGAGCTGCAATGCAAGTCGCGGCCACTTTTGCCGGTATTCGCTGCGGCCGCGAACCGTAAAACGATACGGCCCGGATTGTGGGAAGTCCAACGACGCTGCCAGATAACCATTTTCGTCTAAATTCCAGCCCGGTCGCTCGCGGCTGCCAACCGTGCGGGTTGGCAGCGTTTCGGCTTCGAGCCATTCATCCATCACCACCACGGCAGTGCGCAGCGAATTCGCCACGGTCTTCCATTCGCGCCGATCATCTGATTGTGAAGAAACGGTGATTTGATAGTCAGTCGCCGGCGAAAGCCCGTCCAACAAAACAGTATGTTCACGGGTGAGTTTGTTATCAATAAATTGCAGGCGCGTGCCATCCGGTTTTTGCAGCGTGACGCGGCTATCTGCCAAATCCGTCGTTTGCCAGCGGTAGCGCACTTGCCGAATGTTTAGACGCTCGCGGGTTAAATTGCGCACGTTGCCGGCAGGACTAAAACTCAACGCCGCAGCGGGGCGCAAAACCGCAACGGCATCCAGAGTGTCCGACGGCATGATGAGAACGGTTTCGCCGGTAGAGGCAAAAATCCGCGCTGGCTGCGAGGTTCCCGCAATCGGATCGAACCACGCGAGTGAAAAATTTTGATTGGCCGGCAACTGCAAACGTATGCGCCCGCCGCGCGCATTGTACGCAATATATTCCGTGCCGGGCTTGACCAGAAGTTCGGACTGCCCGTCCAGCACCAGATCGCGGCGTGGTTGTAAATCCGGCCACGCGGTTTGTTGGGTAAAAAATTTGTAAAAAACGTTATACTGCCGCGCGGCTTCGAGATCTTTCGCGTTTTGCAAATCAAAATAAACCGGCGGCAAATCAAATCCCGGATCGTAAGCGTAATGGCCGTCGGGATCGAAGAACGTATGCTTGAATCCCGCGACGAAATAACCGCCGGCGGCAAAGATCGACCACGCGCCGGTGCGAGTGAAATTCGCGTCGGTGCGAATGCCGTGATACGGATGCACGCTTTCTGGCACGTGATAACCGTATTCGCCATTAACGACCGGTTTGTTGTAAACGCGGTCGAAGCGGACGGTGTCCGCGAGAAATTCTCCGGCGTCACGTAGTTGATGCATGAGGTAACTCAGCCACGGCTCATTGGCAAATTCGCGATTCACAAAACCGTCCGCCGGATGAATCGAAATCGGATGATCGAACGGATCGGCGTTGGCAACGGCAGCGCCGACTTGTCGGTAAACCGGCGGTTCGTAAAAATACGCTTGATAATCGCCGGCTAAAACCCAAAACACATTATAGGCGGCGTAACGGGAAACAATGTACAACGCGAAGCGTTCATATTGTTCGGTCGACATCTTGCGGATTTCTTCCGCCCAGGAAAAGAAAAGAATCGAGACCATGCCGACACTATCGGCATAGGCAACGCGGCGATCCACCCACTGAAAAAAATTAGGATTCACCCGATTGTGATCGCGCGTTTCACTGTCGAACATTACAAAAGATTCACCGCCCTCATTGCGGCCATAGTCGTAGCGATTATTGACGACCATCGCATGATACGCATTGAACCCCTGCGCCGCGCGCAGTTTGATATAATCTTTAAAATGCGGATCAAAGCCGACCCCCTCGCTCATGCCGTCCCAATTCGTGTCGCCCATCAACAGAAAGGGCGTGCCGTCGCCGTATTCAAATCCATACGGCCGAGCCTTGCTAACCCGCACAAAACCGCGGCGATTGGAATTGAGGGCTTCGAACGTGCCGGATGTTTCCAATTCGGTGTCGTTGCTTTCGATGCGGTAATTCCACATGCCGCGCTCGGTCGGCGCAAAACGCACGCGCCAAATTTTTCCACCGTCCCAAAATCCGGCGAGCCGCATTTCTTTGCCGCTCGGCGCGGTAAAAATACCGGTGACGTTAACCTCGAGATACGGATTGCCATATTGCTGTGTCGTAACTAGCCGCAGCTCAAACGGCGAAAACAACGGCACGCGGCTCTGCGCGAGTGCGCTGAGGCAGTGCAAGATAAGAATAAAAAACGTCGTGACTAATTGGGTGATACGCAGCGGCTTTTTTATAATGAAAATTTTTTTTGACAAGCGTGGAATCATCCTTGAATTTTAATGACGCCGCCGGGTTTGCGGAAATTTTATCGACAGCATTCCTGAATTAAAATAAATTACCGGCAAGCAGGGGAAATTGCGGAAGGGAGGCGCGGTTAAATTTTTGCCGCTTGAATTTGCGCGCGGGCAATGTCCAGCAAAGCCTGGGGATGAGCGGTGGAGATGAAATAACGCCAGCGTTGCCGCGTTTGAATTTGCACGCCCATGCCGCTGCGGGCGATGAAACCGAAAGTGCCGCGCATGTCATAGCGAAAGCCCCAACCGATAAAGCGCGAAAACAAATAGGGCGCTTCCTGCACGCTGGCAATCTCCTGCCAGCGCAAACGCTTGCGCAGCAGCGCGAAACCGAATGAAATATCAGTCTCCGTCAGTTCGATGGACAAACGGCGAAAGGTCCAAATCATGGCGCTCAAGGCCAGCATAACGGCGACGAGCAATAGTTTTGGCCACAGCGGGATTTGTTGAATTGACACCAGCAGCAACAAGACGGCAAGATTGGCCAGCAATGCAAACAGCAGCACGAAAATGACCCACGAAACCATCGGCTGCGTTTCGCGATAGAGAATTTTTCGGCTTTCCATACGTTGACCTGCATTTTATTTGCAGAGATAAAACGCCGCAACGGGTGAACAAGTTCCGCAACCAACTAACGGGCATTGCCGGCGAACGGTTGCCGGGCGTTTCAGTCTCACAGAGTCAATTTATGGCCCACTACACCCGGCGTGAGCTGAACGTTTCCAGCTTTTTGTGCCGCACGGCCAACGGCAGGTGCGCGATAATTGCCGGCGGCGTTGACTCATCCTGCGGGTCAAATTCCGAGGCGACTTCGTGGACAAACTGCACGACTTCATCCTGCGGATTGAGCGTCATGGCTTGCTCACTGCAAATCATGGCGGCGCCGGGGTTGCTGTGCATGAGATAAGAAAAGGCAAGATTGGCCCAGAACCGTTCATTGTTCGGCTCGAGGCGGAGGGATTTTTTCATCAATTCGAGGCCGCGCTCATGGTGGCCGCGCTCGTCCATCATTTTGCCCATGTAGTGAATCGCCGCCGGATGATCCGGATTCTCGCGATAAAGGCGGCGGACGATGTGCCACGCATCTTCCTGCTGCTCTTGCAAGCATAGGCAATTGGCGAGTTGAATATGATGCTCAACTTCTTCGTCGTTCAACTCAATGGCGCGCCGCAGGTAATGCTCGGCCACGGCCAATTCCCCAATGCCAATTTGTAGTCGACCGACATATTCGCAAACAATCGCGCGCGCCGAATTGGAGAGCGCCGCGTCGCCAATGATGTGGTCAAAAACGGCGATGGCTTTATTGAGTTTTCCTGCTTCCCAGTATTCCGCAGCCATCGCAAAACGTTGATCATCGTTTCGCATTTTCCCTTCCCTTCCGTTTGTTTGATGACGACCTGCCAACTTATTCCGGTTGACGTTTTTTCATCCAACCTTATTGAAGATAGAAGAACGCGAATAATTTGCAAGTGAAACTTTGTGAAAATTTTGACTTATGAAAATTTTGCAACATTAACAAAAAGGCACTCCGCTTGAGCGAAATGCCTTTTAAAGATTAACGGCGTAAAACGTCATGCGCAAGATTTACGTTTTAAATTTGCAACTATTCAGCTCAGATTTTCACAAAAACTAAAGCGGTAAGCGGATAAAGCAGATTGAGCAGATATCGATTTTGACCAATAAATTCGTGAAATCCGCTTTATCCGTTCAATCTGCTTACAAAAATAATAACTGAATAGTTACTTAATTTTACGAAGCAGTTTCATCATAAATCACACGATCCGGCCATGCACGCGAGTTCTTGCGCCGCGGTGGTCAAATCTTCTTCCTCGTAATAATACAATTTCGAGAAATCGATTTGCGGAAATTCCGCGGCGAGACGCTGATATTCCTCGCCGGTGATTTCCATGTACGGCATTTGCGCGTATTGCGCGTCGAACGCCGGCAGAAACGTCATGCCGCCAATCACCTCGCGATGCTCCCACGTCCACTTGATGATATCGAGCACTTCATCCGGATGGTACGTAATCGTCACGCTGGGATTGTGTTCGGTCCAATTGAGTTTGTTTTGCAGCCAGTATTCGCATTGCGCCAACGCCGACCGTTCTTTCCGGGTAATGGCGCCCTGCGGCGCTTTCACCGGAAAATGAATCACCCAGGTGTTGGCGGTTTCCGGCTGCTGGCCATTTTCCGGATCCATCGGCACGCCGGCGGCGCGCAACACTTTGAAAATCGGCGTATGTGTGCCGACGCGCACGTTGCGCACATAATACGGCGCCCAGCGCGTGTGAATGCCCGGCGAGCAATCGAACAACTGTGACGAGTTGCCCGAAGGTTTCACGCAGGTCGTCGCGACGGAAGGATTGATGCCGAGTTGCTGTGCCGTTTGCCGATTCACCTCGACGGCAAATTGCCGCAACTGTTGTTGCACCGCGGCATCCTGCGCGACGGGGCTATCCAACTGGCCGTTGATATCAACGCCGAGCAAACGTTCTTCTTCGCAATTGTTTTTCCACTGCGAACGCAAACCCGGAAAGTGTGTCGCCATTGATTGAATCGTGCCGATGATCGTCGCCAGCTCGACTTTTTCTTTGAGGCTTTCGAAATTATCTTGCGGACGCGCGATGGCAATCGACAAGTTGCAAAACTCAAACGGGCGCAGCACAATTTCGCCGCAGGGGTTGGTGCCAAATTCCGCCAATTGCCGGCGGCTCGGGCACGAGTTGATCGCGGCCTGCCGATTAAAAATTCCCGGCTCGCCGCGGCGGGATTCGACCATGTCTAAAATTTGCCGGGCCAAATCAACCTGGGTTAAGCCGCCATCCGGCCACACTGCAGAGTTGTTGGCATTCCAGCGTTGGTTGTTGTCGCGCTCAAAGTCGCCGTTTTTGCTCTGCCGCATTTCGGCGTCATCGTAATCAAACAACGAAATCATCGCCGTCCGGCGCACGCCACCGGAAACTGCGGCGTTGCCGACGGCACACATAATATCGTGCGCGTCGAGCGAGCGCAGGAAACTGCCCTGCCGGCCGAGAATGCGGGCGCGGGCAAAATCCATCATTTTACGCAGCGGTTCCGGCCCCGAAGCGCGGCCGCCTTTGGTTTTCAACGGCGCGCCGGCGGGACGCAGCAGCGAATAATCGAAATGCAGATCGCCGCCTTCAAACCAGGTTTGCAAACCGGTGCGCAACGCTGCAGCCCAGCCTTCCGAAGAATCTTCAATTACAAATTTTTTTGGCGCCGCATTGGATTGCCGCCGAATGCGCGGAAAATTTTCAATGTAGCGGCTTTCCACCGAGAAGCCGACGCCGCAACCGCTCATCGAAATGATCAACGCTTCGACGAACGCGTCAATGCTTTCCACCGGCATGTACGAGCAATTGTAAATCGTGATGTTGTTGCGGCGCGCCGCCGGGCCGGCCATCGCCAGCAAGCGCATCGAAGGCATCGCGCGCATTTCCAACATGCCGCGACGAATGCGACCGTAGGTTTCCGGCGACAACCGCGCCTGCGACAACTCGCGCAAAAAATCCACGGCGCGATCAACGGTTTCGATCCACGTTTCGCGGCGACCAAGATCGTAGTTGAAACGGGAGTATTTGTCGTAAAATTGAAATTTTTGCAACTGCGTTGGAAAATACTGATCGGACTCCGCGAACGCGGCGCGCAAATGTTCCGGAATCGGCCGCTCCAACCGCTTTTTGGCATGCTCGGCGCGATAAAGAATGTAACGCTTCGCGGCTTCGTACTCGCCCGCGGCTTGCAACACCATCTCCACGATGTCCTGCACGCCTTCGACGGTCGGGTGCGCATATTTCACGGCGATGATGTTCGCGACTTGCCGCGCCAGCTCCGACACCGGCGTGCCGGGTTGGCGTCCAAAACTCGCGAAGCAACGCGTCATCGCGTTTTCGATGCGGCCGATATCAAAGGAAACAACGCGGCCATCGCGTTTGGTAATGGTGAGACTGGCGTCAGCGCCATGACGCGGCAGCGTTGCTTTGCCGTTGCCATTTTGGTGCGGCGCTTCCCCGTGCCAGGTTTTGAGTGCTGTGGATTTTTCCGCGCCATTGCGGGATTCGGGTGCGACCACGGTTTTGACTTCGACAAGCGCAGTCTCGACCGGCTCAGTCGCCTGTTGCCACTTCTCTGTTGCCATGCTGGAATTCCTCCATGATCTAACGTTGGGGGTATTTTTGTGACGAAGCTCCATTCTCCGAACTGTTCGCGCCGCAGTGATGGAAGCTCGTCCAAAAGCCCAAAACGCGCGGTCATTGTCCGCAAAAAAAAGCCGATTTCGCTACAGCCAGCCCGCTGCAGGAAAATCGGATTTTGTTGCCGGCATGAAATATACGACGCCGTTTTGTCATTTGCAAGAGAAATTTTTAAATATTTTCAATATATTGTAGTATTTTTGTGTCAGAATACAATAGGTAGTTGTTTTTATGGTGTTTATTTAAACACCATAAATCATCATTTGAAAATAATTTTTTTGCCAGTTGCCTGGGCACAATCGTAAACTGACAGCCGCGAATTTTATTTCATCAACAACAGCCGATGCACCATTTGCGACCACGGTGCATTGGCCGTCGCGCGATAACGCAAACGCGCGAAGTAGAGGCCGGAGCCCAATTCGAGGCCGTGATGATTTTTGCCGTTCCAAACAATTTCATAATTTCCTGCCGGCCGGGAGCCGGTGAGCAACGTTTGCACCTCACGGCCGGCCAAATCAAATATAGAAAGCTGCACCTCTGCAGGGCGCGGCAGCGTGATTTGAATACGCGTCGCGGCATTGAAAGGATTGGGATAATTCATCACCGAAAATTTTTCCGGCAACGCTGAAGCGATAAAATTTTTTGTGTCGATGTTCGTCCGCACGTCATATTGAATCTGCAGCCAATCCACCCACAAGTTCCGGTCATTGGACGAATCGAAATAATCGTTAATAAACGCAATGGCAACTTCATGCTCGCCGGCGTCAACCGCAAACTCAACGGTCCATTCGGCATAATTTTCACTGTTGACCGTGATGACGGCTTGGCGGACTTGATCGAGACGCAGCTCCGCTTTCGACCATTCCCCATCAACGAAATTGCCGAAGGCACGCAAAGTAAATTTGTAATTGCCCGTTGCCGTAAACTCGAGGCTTTGCGCAATGTAACCTTCGGCCCACAACACCCAGCCTGGTTCATCCAACGCGCCAACGGTTTTGATCGGCATGTCTTCCGCTTCCAACGTTACAAGCAGCGGCGAAACCACTTCGATTTTAATCGGCGCGGAAAGCGTTTTCATGCCATTGCTGTAAACGGCGCGAGCGGTCACGTGATGCACGCCGCGCGTTGCGCCGCGCCACACCCACTCGTAGGGAGCAGCCGCATCTTCGCCGATAAGCCCAGCGTCGGCATAAAACTCGACTTTCATCACATTGCCAAAACCGGAAGCCGCGCCGGCATTGATGCTGATGGGCCGCCCAATGGCGAACTTTGCATTTGCCAACGGCGCCATCACCGTCACCGCTGGTGCAGCGATAGGCGCGGGCGGTTCGAGGTTGTCGATCTGCAGCAAATAAGCGACGAGCTGTTGCTGCTGCGCCGCAGT
>CAYZFF010000022.1:0-26915 GCA_964477305.1 uncultured Cytophagia bacterium | reverse complement strand
AGAAATGCAGTTAGGACTTGTAAGTTTTGACGGCAACACTCAGCGGCTGGGCGGGGCTTTCGCCGCAGCTTTTGGGGAACAAAAAGAACATCACAATGAGAATCAAAATAAAGATCATAACGGTAGCGCTTTTTTTGTTCATAGCTCAATCCTTCCTCTCGCACATTTTTTAACGTTGTTCAATCGGCACGTACGGCACATTTTTTTCGCCGGGGTAAATGGCGCGCGGGCGAAACAAGCGATTGTTTTGCAATTGTTCGAGCACATGCGCCGTCCAGCCGGCAATGCGGCTCACGGCAAAAATCGGCGTGAACAAATCCTGATCCAGTCCCATGTAATAATAAACGGTGGCGGAGTAAAAATCGACGTTCGGATAAATGCCCTTCTCGCCGACTTCGCGCACCATAATTTCTTCAACTTTTTTGGACATGTCAAACCATTTGGCGTTGCCGGTCAGTTGCGCCAATTTTTGCGAGTATTGGCTAAGGATGCGGGCGCGGGGATCGTAGGTATGATAAACGCGATGGCCGAAGCCCATCACCTTTTGTTTATTTTTCAGGCGCTCCAGAACATACGTTTCCACTTTTTCTATACTGCCGATTTGGAGCAGCGTCGTCATTACTTCGCTGTTGGCGCCGCCGTGCAACGGCCCCTTCAAACTGCCGACCGCCGCGGTAATCGCGGCATACATGTCGGAGAGTGAAGAGATGACGACCCGCGAGGTAAACGTCGAAGCATTAAACCCGTGGTCGGCATGCAAAATCAACGCGACGTCCAACACGCGCGCGGCGTATTCCGTTGGAGCCTCGCCATTCACCATATAAAGAAAGTTAGCAGCATGACTTAAGTCCAAGCGCGGCGCGACAAAGTCTTTGCCGCTCTGCCGGCGCTGAATGGCAGCAACAATTGTCGGAAAGGCAGCGATTAAATCGATAGCCCGATCCAGATTTTTTTCGGCGGTGTTGTTGGCCGGATCGGAATCATACAGCCCCAAGGCCGAAACACTGGTGCGCAATAAATCCATTGCATTGGCCGCAGGCGGAAAGGTTCGAATCAAATCAAGAATCGCGGGTTGTAATTGCCGGCGGCTTTTCAATTGATTTTCAAACTCGGCCAACTCCTGGCGCTTGGGCAGACGACCATAAAGCAAAAAATAGCTTGTCTCCTCAAACGTGGAATGCTCCGCCAATTGTTCGATCGTAATGCCGCGATAAAGCAAAATCCCATTTTCACCATCAATCGAACTGATCATGGAAAGCGCCGCCACCACGCCTTCCAGTCCTTCGCGGTATTCGGCTTTGCGGCCAAACTCATCTATCACTTCACGAACCTTGTCCGCCATGGTTTTTGAGGCTCCTTTCTCCTGGGAGTATGTCAATGGATGTGTCGCCAAGCTAATATTTTATTTGTTTTGGTATAGTATTAAATACTAAATTGCGCCTTTAAAATCAAGCGGTATCTCGGGCCGGAAAGTTAGAGCCGGTGTGATCAAGCAATCACCAGTTCAAACGGCTCAGTTCTTGTTTTGCGCCAACGGTTTCTCGGCGTCGTTTTCAAAAACAATTTTTCCGCCGACGATTGTGGCCAGGACTTTGAGATTGAATAATTCATTCTCCGGCACTGTCATGAGATCGCGATTGAGAATGACAAGATCCGCGAGTTTGCCCGGCGTGAGGGAGCCTTTCAAATCTTCCTCGAACGCGGCCCGCGCGCCCCAGATCGTCAAGGATTTCAGCGCTTCTTCGCGGGTCATGGCAAGCTCCGGATGCCAACCTTCCGTGGAAAAACCCAGCGTGTCCCGGCGCGCTACTGAAGCATAAAATTCCAGCAATGGGTTGCCTTCTTCCACCGGCGCGTCAGAGCCGCCGGCAATATAGTTGCCCTGATCAATAAAGGTGCGCCACGCGTATGCGCCACTTAAACGATTCAGGCCTAATCGGCGAATTGCAAAATGTAAATCCCCAATGGCGTGACTCGCTTCCATCGACGGAATCACCCCAAGTTTTTTGAAGCGCGGAATGTCAACGGGGTCGACGATTTGCGCGTGTTCGATGCGAAAACGCGGCTCCGCGATTTTACGTTTCTCGGCCGGCACCTCATTGAAAGCGCGTTCGTAAAGGTCGAGCACTTTGCGATTGGCCGCGTCGCCAATGGCGTGAATCGCGACTTGCAAACCTTTTTCCGCGGCGGCTTTGATGGTCGGATAAACCTGCTCATCCTGCCAGAGAAACAAGCCGCGCGTATTTTCATCGGAATAATTTTCCAGCAACGCGGCGCCGCGCGAACCGAGCGCTCCGTCGATGGAAATTTTTATGCCGCGCACGGTGAGGTGATTTTCAAACAAGCCAATTTGCCCGCCATTTTGCAAAAGCGTGTCGGCATCGGCGCCGGGGCCGCGCACAAACTCGTAAATGCGAATTTGCATTTTCTCTTCACTGAATAGCCGCTTCCACAAATTAATCGTATCCCAACTGCTGCCGGCGTCGTGGATCGTCGTCAGGCCATAAGCGAGCGCTACGGCGTTGGCTTTCAGAGCGAACTGCTCTTGCATTTCCGGCGAGTTGGAAGGAATATGACGGGCGACCAACGCCATCGCCTTATCCACCAGCAAGCCGCTGAGTTTGTCGCGCGCATCTTTCAGAATTTCACCGCCCGCCGGATTCGGCGTTGTTTCGTTTATTCCCGCGATTTCCAGAGCCTTGGAATTTACCACTGCCATGTGGCCATCAGCGCGATTCAGATAAACCGGCAATTCCGGCACGATTCGATCTAAATCGCTACGGGTCGGAAATTTTTTTTCCGGCCAATCTTCTTCCATCCAGCCGCGGCCGACGATCCATTCGCCGGGTTGCTTGCCCATCGCCCAGTTTTGAATGCGCGATAAAAATTCCTCCAGCGATTTGCAGCCATCAAGATTCAAGTTAAAAGCGCGCGTGCCGACACCTTGAAAGTGGTAGTGGCTGTCAATAAATCCTGGAACCACTGTTTTCCCGCCGAGATCGATCACTCGGGTTTTATCATTAACCCACTTTTGGGTCTCGGTGTGGGAGCCGACGAAAACAATACGATCGCCGGCAATCGCCACAGCCTGAGCGGTGGGATTCTTTTCATCGACTGTGTGAATGACGCCATTCGTGAGGACAAGATCGGCTGGTTGAGGCGTGCCCTGACAGCCGAGCCAGTTCAGGCCTAAAATCATGAAGATACCGACAGCTAAAATTTTCATCTCAGATGTTCTCCTTTCGCTGTTTTTCAAGATAATAAAAATTGCGCCGGATGTCCACAAAAAACGGTGATAGTTTGCAATTTCTTCGCGTCAAGTATGGCCTGGCCGCCTTTTGATACTCTTTGATTTGTTAAAGCGTCGGGGCAGTTATCCATTATTGACCCAATACGATAATTTTACTTGCGTGTTTTTCTACAATCGTTTATTTTTGAATATGCGAATCGACAAATGGTTAAAAATGGCGCGTATTTTTAAAAGCCGCGAGGAAGCGAGCCGGGCGTGCGACCTGGGGCGCGTGAAAGTCAACGGGCATGAAGCGAAATCCTCAAAAGAAGCGAAAGTCGGTGATGAAGTCGTGGTGAAGGTCGAAAGTGTGTATCGAACGCTGACGATCAAAGAACTGCCCGCGCGTGGCCTTTCGGGAAAAGAGGCCAAACTGGTTTATGAGGAGAAGACGCCGGAATTGCCGCCGGAAGTTGTCGAACTGATGAAATTGCAGGCTGCCGAGAATCGGCGCTTGCAAAGCGAGGTCAAAGGCCGGCCGACGAAAAAATCCCGGCGCGAATTGGAAAAATGGCGCTGGCGCGAATGAGCAAACCTTTACAAAAAGGTCCAAGATTTTTAATGATTCCTACTTGCTGTTTTCTTTTTGTTTCTCCAAGCCCTGTTCTACTTCCAGCAATTCCTCTTCCGTGCCCATTCGTTGCGGGCCGCGAAACCAATGACGCACATCAACAAAATAATAAATTAACAAAAACACGATTAACCCCGAAAAAGTATAACCGGTGAGTTGATTGGGTGGCGAGACAAAGAGCACGGTGATGAATGCGATCCATAACAGCGCAATCACGGCGTTGAACTTGCTCCATTTACCCAGATGCCACGGCCCGCGATGCGTCCATTTGCCGTGGCGTTGCGCCCGAAGCCCCAGTAAAATTGGAATACCGTAAGAAACATAAAGCCCGATCGTGCTGATGGAAACAATGACCGAATACGCGCGCGAGTAAATTGCGATGAGAAAAGCCACGCCAATGGCCAGCCAAATGGCCGGCGCTGGCGAGCGATATTTTTTTGAAATCCGTGCCCAGAGAGGGGAGGCTGGCATGCCGTGATCTCGCGCGAAAGCAAAGATCATCCGTGAAATGGAAGTAACGCTGGACAGGCCACAAAACCACATCGCTAATGTCACCATCCACAACATCGCCCGCCCGAATGTTGTTCCCAACGCCGTTTCAATAATGTAGATGAAGGGATTCCCTGCCGCTGCGGCGCCCGGCAAATCCTGAATGCTCAACGTCACCGCCAGCAGCATTACATAACCAAACACCGCGCTAACCGCGACCGCATTGAAGAGTCCCCACGGTGCGTTGCGTGAAGGATCAACGGTTTCTTCGGTGATGTGTGCGGAGGCATCGTAGCCCGTGTATGTCCATTGCGCTTGCAGCAAGCCGAGTAGAAAGGCCCACCAGTATGGAAATTCCAAAGTCGTGAAATTGGCTTTGAGCAAAAATGTCGCCGGTTGTTTCGGCGCGAAGAAAAACAAGGCCACGACTAAAACGGCCCCGCCAACCATGTGATACCACGCCGAAAAGTCATTCAGCCGCGCGACCAGTCGAATGCCGATGTGATTAAGAATGCCCTGCGAGAGTAAAATGGCGGCGTACACAAGCAGTTTGTTCGTTGCGGTCGGTTCCAAACCGAGCAGCGGCGTCATAAAATCGGCGCAGCCATAAGAAATACCGGCGAGAATCGCAAACTGGCCGGTGAAATTAAACCACGCCGTAAACCAGCCCCAGCCCGGCCCGCCGAGAATCGCGGCCCAGTGGTACATCGCCCCGGCAGTGGGAAACGCCGAGGCAAGTTCTGCAAGTCCGGCAGCCACGGCCAGCGTGAAAACCGTCACCAGCGGCCAGCCAAGGGTCATGACCAGCGGCCCGCCCGCGTTCAAGCCATAACCATACAAGGTTACCGCGCCGGTTAAAATCGAAATAATCGAAAACGAAATGGCAAAATTTGAAAAGCCGCCCATATCGCGAAAAAGTTGCTGCGCGTAACCGAAGCCATGCAGTTGGCGGCGATCCAAATCCTTTTGAGTTTCATGATTTTGGGCTGGTGCCAAACGTCCGTGACGCATTTTGCGCTCCCGAAAAGGTGATGAATACGAAAATAAGATAGCTCGACCAAGCTGCGCGTGCAAGAAAAATATCAAAAATCTGCTCCAGCTTTTGCGCATTGGATGCTACCCAGAATATGGTAACAAAAATTTTTTAAATAATGGATTAAGGTTGCGACACGTTGGTCACCTTCAAAGCGGGGTAGTAAAATGGTTTCCAATTTCCTCATCGCCGTTATTCTCATTTATCTGGCGATACGCTTACTTGCACTGCTTGCCCTGATCCTCCGCCGATTTAACCGCCGCCAAACGGTCACACAAAATTTCTTAATAAAAAATTCCTCCGGCATTTTGCTGCGGAATAAAATCTAACGCTTAACTTTGCCTATTTCCAGGTTCTGCGAATTGGCGTCATGAATTCGCCAGACTTTTGCACATGGTGGGTTTATTGGGGAATTGAGTATTGGGGTGGCATCAGAACGGCCGGTACGAGTTACGGGGAAATATTGGTGGGCGTGCCGGTGGGGTTGCCGTGACGCATCCGGCGCTGCTGAAAGTGGGGGATGGACGGGGCCATGGGGATAAAGGGGGTAAGTCAGCAGCGCCGCGTGATGCTAAAAAAGGGAACTGTTTTTAGTTCCCTTTTTTATTTGTGACGCAAGCGTTGCGATTCTAAAACCACCTATCCCGCTATCCCGTACAACTTCATTTTTTCACGAAGAGTGGAGCGCGAAATATTTAAGGCGCGGGCGGTTTGAGATTTATTGCCGTTGTATTGGACCAACACCGTTTGAATATGGCGTTTTTCCATTTCTTCAAGCGAAAGATTCGCGGCGGCGGCGATGCCATTGTTTGCGGTTGGAGACGGAATAAAAACCGAAGTCGCGCCTTTATCGCCGCGTAATTCGAGAGGAAGATGATCCGGGTGCAGATGCTCGCCCTTGCAAAGAATGATGGCGCGTTCGATGACATTCTTTAACTCGCGCACGTTGCCGGGCCAGCGATATTGCAACAACAGCGTTTTCGTCTCCTCATTAAGGCCTAATACAGCTTTGCTAAATTCCTTATTGTTCTTTTCAATAAACAGCGCGGCCAGCGGTAAAATATCATCGAGCCGCTCGCGCAACGGTGGCAGGCTGATCACCATGACTTTCAAGCGATAGTAAAGATCCTCGCGAAAGCTGCCGTCATTCACCATGACTTGCAGATCGCGGTTGGTCGCCGCGATGACGCGCACATCGATTTGAATATCAACGGTGCCACCGATGCGCCGGAACGTTTGCGTTTCCAACATGCGGAGAATCTTCGGCTGCAGCGCCAGCCGCATGCTCGCCATTTCGTCGAGAAAAAGCGTGCCGTTGTTCGCCAGCTCAAACATGCCCTTTTTTAAATTTTTGGCATCGGTAAATGCGCCTTTCTCATGGCCGAACAGCTCCGACTCCAATAAATTTTCGGGAATCGCGCTGCAATTAATCGGAATAAACGGCTTGTCGGCGCGGGCGCTCCATTTGTGTATTGAATTAGCCACCAACTCTTTTCCGGTGCCGCTTTCACCCTGAATTAGAACAGAAGTCCGCGGCGTTTCTGCCACAATCTTGATCAGTTTTTTGACCTCTTCCATCACCTGGCTATTGCCAAACAATTCTTCGTCGGGAAATTTACTGTGTTGTTGCTGCTGTTTTAGGCGCGAGACTTCACGTTTCAGGCTGGCGGTTTCGAGGGCCTTGGCAACAACCATTTTCACTTCGTCCAACTCAAACGGCTTGGTCAAATAATCATAAGCGCCGGCCTTCATCGCTTCCACCGCGGGACGAGGATCATTGGCGACCGCCGTAATCATGATGACGAGAATATCAGGATCGAGTTCTTTAACGAACTCCACCACTTTGATACCGCTCATATCCGGAAGCCGCAAATCGAGCAAAACGAGATCGATCAACTCGGCTTTTAAGATGCGCAGCGCTTCAGTGCCGGAGAGCGCGGTGTGCACCTTATGGCCGGCTTTGCGAAAAATTTCGCCCAGCGTCTGGCATAAATCCGCGTTATCTTCGACAATCAGCATGTTGGCTTTATTCACGGCCTAACTCCATTCAGCAAAAATTATTTTTTCCCCGGCTTTTCAGACGAGTATAGTGTTATCTGATTTTGTCATGGCGAGCGGAGTCGAACCATGACCGCGCTCTTCAACTTCGCTCAGAGTGACGCCCGCATAAATTAAGATAACAGTGCATCAGCTTATTTTTCCGTTGGCAATAACAGTACGAAGGTTGTGCCTTTGCCGACTTCACTTTGTACTTGAATATCCCCATTATGCTCTTCGATAATTCGATAAACGATTGACAAGCCTAAACCCGAACCTTGCGGTTTGGTGGTAAAGAACGGATCGAAAATCGCCTGCAAATTTTCGCGCGGTATGCCCTCGCCGGAGTCGGTGATGCTGACCTGTAAGTGCAATGTTCGTTGCTGGGGCTGCGCCACCCGATGCCCGTGCCGATCCACCTGTTTCATCAACGTCCAAGCCGGGCGCGCGTTCACGATGAGCTTGCCGCCGGTCGGCATGGCGTCCAGCGCATTCAAAAAGAGATTAATGAAAACTTGTTGAATCTGCTGAAAATCCACATAAATCGCCGGCAACTCCGGCGCATAATCTTGAATAAACTCGATGCCGCTGTTGTCGAAGCGCTGATCCATCAACGGTTTTACCTCGTTGATAATATCCTGCACGCGGCATTTGCTCGGCACCGGTGATTTGGGCCGCGCATAGGAGAACAGCGTTTTCAACAGATCATCCATGCGATTGACCTGCCGAATGATGCGCGCCACATATTCCCGTTTACCATCGCTCGGTTCAAGATCTTCTTCCAGCGTTTGCGCCACAGTTTTGATTCCGGCGAGCGGGTTGCGAATTTCATGGGCAATGCCGCTGGCCAGCACGCCGAGTGAAGCCAAACGATCCATGCGCAACACTTCCGCTTGCATTTGCTTAATCAATGAAATATCGCGAAATGAAATAATCGTGCCAACGCGCTGATTGCGATTATCGATGCGTGACGTCACCGAAAAACCGACGTGCACGGTTTTGGCGTCTTTGCGTTTTAATTCCATTTCACGATTGGGCAACGTCTTCAAGTCCGAGGTGTCCAGGTCCGGAGTATTGGCCTCCGGGGTTGCGAGGTCGGAAGCTTTGCGAGTTGGGTTTGCTGGTTCGGATTTTAGCGCTGCCGCATTGGCTGCATTCGGCAATTCCAAACTGGTTGACGTCAACAGACTCCGGCATTCTTCCGGTGAAAAGATTTCGTCGAGATAGCGACCGACCACCTCGTAAGCGCGCCAGCCGAGCGCCTCTTCGGCGGCTTGGTTAAATGAAGTAATGCGGCGTTCGAGATCGACCGTCATCAAGCCGGAACCGATGCTCTGAATGATACTCTCGTTGAAATTTTTCAGCTCGGTGATTTCCTGTTCGAGTTTTTTGCGCTGTGTCACATCACGCGCGATGCCGACGCAGCCGACGACTTCCCCGCGATCAAAAATCGGGTTGATGTTGGTGGAAAGAAAAATAATTTTCCCGCTCTGGCCGCGCATGCGCATTTCAAAAATGCGGGATTTGCCTTTGAGCGTGTTGCGAAAATTGATCTCGGCGCTGGAGCGATCCTCCGGCAAAACCATGTCGAGAAAATTACGATCCTTCCACGCCTCGCGCAAATAGCCGGTGAGCACGGAGAGCCGGCGATTGATGAAGACGAACTGGCCGTTGTTATTGAGCGTAAAAATCAAATCACTGGCGTTCTCGATCAAATCCTGATATTTGTATTCCGTGCGTTTGATGCGCTGCTCCAATTCGCGGTTGCGCTGGCGGAGATCCTGCAAGATAAAAATGTTTTCGATAACATTGATTAACTCGCGGCTGGCAAACGGTTTTTCCAAATACATCCGCAGGCCCAATTGAAACAGCCGCGCTGGATTGACGTCTTCGCGGCGTTTCGCGGTCAACATCACCACCGGCGTGTCGCTCACGGCGCGATACACCGAATTGCCCGCCAGTTCCTGCAGAACTTCCGCGCCACTCATCAAAGGCATCACATAATCGAGCAGCACCAACCCCGGCTTCTTATCCAAAATCAGCCGCAGGCCCTCGTCGCCGTTGGTGGCTTCGAGACATTCGTAGCCGGCACTGCTGAGAATCTTTTGCGTGATCGCGCGCTGATCACTGTCGTCGTCGATAATGAGGATGCTCTTCCGCTCATTCAGCGGCCGCGGCGCTTCCGGAAATGGGCTGATTTCCTCGGCGACAAATTCACCGGCCATCAATTCGTCTTTGGTCAACTCGACGACAGATTTATCCACTGAAGGTAAAGCGGCATCTGTCGCGCGATTGGAGTCGTAATTTTTCACCTTATTTCCCTGCAGTTTGCGCTAACATGGAATCAGAAAATAAAACTCCGTGCCTTTGTTCTGCTTTGTGGTGTAACCGATTTTGCCGCCGTGCAATTCGACCAAACGCTTCGAGAGGCTCAGGCCAAGTCCGGCGCCGCCGAAAGGGCGCGGGACGCCGTCCAACTGGCGAAAATCTTTGAAAACATGGCGCGTAAATTCCGGCGCAATGCCAATGCCGGTGTCTTTCACGTGAAAGCGAATGTGTTTGCCCTCGCGGCGCGCGCCAATTTCGACGCTGCCGGCGTGGGTGAATTTGATGGCGTTGCTGAGCAGATTGAGCAACACTTGATACACGCGGCGAAAATCAATTTTGAGCAGCGGCAAATCCGCCTCGCATTTGGTAAGCAATTCGAGGCGTTTTTGTTTGGCCAGCGCCTGCACCGCCGCGGCTGCCGCCTCGATTAATTCCGCCGGTGAAACATTTTCCAACTCGAGTTGCACTTGATGATTTTTTAGCCGCGAGAGATCAAGCACTTCGTTGACCAGATCGAGCAAATGATGGCCGCAATCGCGAATGTGAATGAGCACTTCAAGCTGCTCCGGCGTCATGGGGCCGTACATGCCATCGCGCAACAAATCCGTGTAGCCGAGAATGCCGTTGAGCGGCGTGCGCAGTTCATGGCTGATGTCGGCAATAAACTGCGTTTGCAAGCGATTGCGTTCTTCCAACGCTTGCGCGTGTTTTTTGACTTCAGAAAGACGGGCGCGAATGCGGCCACGTTGTTTCCAGGCTGATTTTTTCTTTGGCTTGGTTTGCGGCGGCGGGAGAAGATTGTTCAGATTCGGAGTGACAGCCGGAATATTTTTTTCGCCGTGTGATAACGGCGCAGCCAACAACTTCCTAAGCCGCACCGGCAACGTATACAGTGAGGCCCGGAGCGAAATTTTCCTCGGCTCCATGAGAATCCTTTCCAAAAAATGTTGGGGTTTGAGGCTTTGCCCGTTAACCATTAAACGCTTTTAACTGCCCAACCGGTTAACTATCAAACCTTCACACCGCTTCCATTTCGGCGGCCAATTCGATTTCGCGATAACGGCCGGAATACTTCGGGATGGTAAATGAAAACGTCGAGCCTTCGCCGAGTTTGCTGTGCACGGTGATGTTGCCGCCGTGAATCTCGACGATTTCTTTCACCAACGCCAGGCCGAGTCCGGTGCCGGTAATCTCGCGCACTTTCTCGTTGTCGGTGACCCGATAAAACTTTTCAAACAAGCGTTGTTGCGCTTTTTCGGAAATGCCATAACCATTGTCTTCAAATTCGATCAGCACGTCGTTCTCACGCTCTTTGAGGCGAATCTCGATCGCGGTGTTTTCCGGGCTGTATTTGACGGCGTTCGCAAAGAGATTGAGCGCCACTTGTTCGAGCATGTCGACGTCGCCGATGACCAGCGGTAAATTCGGCGAGACTTTGACGCTGACCACAATGCCTTTTTTCTCGGCCTGGTGCAAATTGATGTCGAGCACTTTGTCGATCACATCGCGAATTTGCATCGGCACTTTTTTCGCCTGGCTCTTGCCCGCTTCAATTTTAGAAATATCCAGGAATTTGTTGATCAAATCACTCAGCCGGTTCGACTCTTTGAGAATGATCGTCGCGTATTCTTCCGATTGCTCGCGATTCACGGTCGGATCCAGCAGCAATTCGCTGAAGCCGGATATCGAGGTGAGGGGAGAGCGCAACTCATGGGCAACCATCGAAACCAGCTCGGTTTTCATGCGATCGATTTCTTTTTCGCGCGTGATGTCGCGCAGGATGGTGACGATACCAATCAACTCGTTTTGCTCGCTCACGACCCGCGCGGCATGAGCCTGTAAAAAAATATCGCGCCAGGTTTTGGTCGATTTAATGACGATTTCAGTGGTCGGCGTCTTTTTGGAAACATCGTTTTGCACGTTGCGAATAAACTGCAGCAACGTGGCGTTGGAAATGCATTGTTCCAACGGCTTGTTGAAACACTCCTTTTCCTGAATGCCGAACCAGTTTTCCATCATCACATTCATCACGAGAATACAACTGTTCGGATCGGTCACCATGACGCCATCGGCGATGTTTTTTATGATGGTGTCGTTCTTTTTCTTCTCATTAATAATCCGATTCAAATCCATCTTGCGCAGGCGATGGAGTTCTTCCGTCATGTAGTTGAAGATTTTGGCAAGGCGGCCTAATTCGTCCTGAGAGTCGACATTGACGCGTTCATTGAAATTGCCGCGTGCGATTTCCGTGGCCGTACGGGTAAAATAAGCGATGGGCTGGCTGATGCGTTTGGAAAGATAGTATGAGCCGACGGTAGCCAACAAAACGGCAAGCCCGAGAAAATAGAGCACCACCGAGGGGCGATGCGCGCCTTGATACGAACTTTGCAGCAAGTACACCCAGAGAACGATCATCGGCACCAGCGCTGCGGCCAGAGTGATGAAGAAGGTTTTGCGAAAAAGAGTTTTTCGCAGAAAAAGCTTGAAATCAAACATGTGTCTTTTAATTACGACCGCGCCGCCGAGGAGAGCGTCAACTGTGATGGTGACATTTCAACCCTAATCGGTAACGACCTGATTGCGTCCTTGTTTTTTGGCTTTGTACAAACGTTGATCGGCCACTTCGATCAATTGATTTATTTCAACGGCATCGTCCGGAAAAGTGGCAACGCCCATGCTGATGGTCAGATGATGGTTGAACGCAAAATGGTTTCCGGTTACCGCTTTGCTCTCGACGTTTGTTGCGGTCATCACCCCGGCCACACTCGATTCCACTTCGGTAGCGCCGGCACTTGGCGTCCAACCCAACAGTGACGGAGCCGCGGCAAATGGCGAAGCCGGATAACCATCATTGGCGAGATCGAACTGATGCGCTTCGACGAGGCGACGAACTTTTTCAGCCGCTTGCACAGCAGCATTTTTGTTGGTTTCGATGAGCACCAGAAAAAACTCTTCACCGCCGTAGCGCGCGGCAATATCAATTTTGCGAATATTATCGCGCAGCAAACGCGCCATCGTGCGCAGAATCATATCGCCGGCCGGATGCCCGAACGTATCGTTGAATTTTTTGAAATGATCGATATCCAGCATCACCACCGACACGCGCGATTGATGGCGATTGGCGCGCAGCAGCTCCTGCTCCAGATGCTCTTTGAGATAACGGTGATTGTAAAGGCCGGTTAAACCGTCGGTGATCGCCAATTGCCGCAGGCGCTCACGCGCTTGTTCCAATTCACGCACTTTGGCGCGCAACTCGTCATGCAACTGTTTGATGCGCAGCAACGATTTTACACGCGTCAGCAGTTCCAGCTTGTTAAACGGTTTGCTCACGAAATCATCGGCGCCGGCTTCCGTGGCTTTGATTTTGTCCTCAATTTCATTCAGCGCCGTGACCATAATCACCGGAATGATTTTGGTCATCGGATCGGATTTGAGGCGTTCGCAAACTTCAAAACCATTCAGCTTGGGCATCATCACATCGAGCAAAATCAAATCCGGCTGCGTTTCGCTCACTTTGTCCAGGGCTTCCTGCCCGTCGCGCGCCGTGCAGACATCATAACCTACCGAAGTCAAATACGTCGTCAACAACTGCACATTGACCGCGACATCATCAACGACTAAAATTTTGTTCTTACGGGGTAATTCTTCCCGCGCAGTTGGGGTATCTTTGAAAGACGGTTTAATGGACACTTCTATTCCCATGCGATTGAATCAGTTTGTGCTGTCGACTTTCGAGAGAATTTAATTCGAGACGACGAGCGCATGAGGCGGTGGCGAGTTTCGAGTTTGGCCTCGGCTTTTTGGGACGAGGGGCTGGAGACGACGGACGGCAGGAACCGTATCATTTTTATCACCGGCTCATCTCCTGACGGGAAATATTCGCTGTTGAACGACGGCTCCGTCGTTGCCAACGAAGCCTCTCGAATCTCAACAAAGCTTCAATTAGGCCACAAGAAAACTGTGACAAGATGCGGCATATCATTTACAAATTATGCAAATATTATGGCCGAAAATCGTCCACCTTGACATCGAAGTTACAACATTAGGGCTTCTTAGTCAAGGAGTTTTTTAAAAGTAGCCGAAAATTAGCCAAAGTGATTTAATTTTGCACAAAAATGGCCACATCTCATGCAACATATTAGTATACTGGCACTGCCCGCGCACGCGGAATGACAGCAGAGGCTTGCCTACAGA
The DNA here is from genome assembly GCA_964477305.1 of uncultured Cytophagia bacterium. GTDB lineage: Bacteria > Zhuqueibacterota > Zhuqueibacteria > Zhuqueibacterales > Zhuqueibacteraceae > Zhuqueibacter. Next base: position 12,974 of record CAYZFF010000022.1, on the reverse strand, counting down.
TTTATTGACGGTAGAAACAAAGGTTTAAAAGCCCCAACCCGATATTCTAACTCGCGAAGAGGCAAAAAGCATTGCGACCGTTTTGTGATGCGACTTTATAAGCGGCGCTAAAATTGTTACGCTAAGAAAATAAAAATTCATTGCAAGGTGTGCCGAAATTTGTTATACTAATTGAACAGCAAATTAACTCAACTGGTTTATCGAAAGGGAGTAGAATCAAATGAAATTTTGGCAAGGTTTTGTTGCCGGCATGGTGGCGACGATGGTTATTATGGTAAGTTTGCCGTCCTCAATAATTTCGACCGTACAGGCGTGGCAGGAATCTTTTTATCAGGGTAAAACGGTTTTTGTGAAAACGGCCGAAGAGAATTTGCGTGCGGCGCCAGCGGCGACCGGTGAGAAAATCGGCGTGCTTTCTAAAGGCGCAAGCATGGTGGTCTTGCAGGAAGTGGATAAATGGCTGTTTGTCAATATACGCGGTTTTATTTGGAAAGAGTCGGTCACCGGTGAACGCGGGGTTTTTCGTGGTCAGCCTTATCGCGCCGCCATGATTCTGGTGAAAACCGAAGCTGAAGCGCTGGACTTGATTAAACAATTGCAGGCCGGTGGTGATTTCGCCAAACTCGCCGCGGAAAAATCGCTGGCGCCGACGCGTGGGCGCGGCGGTGATCTCGGCGATGCGTATCCCGGAGACTTTTCAAAAGAGATCGAAGCTGCCATTCTCGCGTTGAAGGTTGGGCAGATTAGCGGCGCAATTAAAAGCGATAACGGGTATCAGATTTTCAAACGGATTAAATAAAGATTTTAATCATTGCCCGGGCGCAGGAATTGAATCAGGTTAACGCATTTGAAAACTGCAGCGTTCGGGTAATGAGTCTCTTAAAATAGCAGCGGGTCACGCGGAGAGCGGCCTCACAGTTGTATAACCCCTTGTGGGCGAGGCCGCTTATCTTTTGTGTCGACATAGCAGCCCCGATTTTCCTGTTGGAAGATCGGGGCTTTTTGTTTTAGAATTGTTTTGAGGTGATTTGGAAAAAATAAATAAAAGTCGGGAATTTCGATTGTTTTATTTGTCTATAATAACAGAACCGATTTTTAAAAAGGGTGTTCATTATCTAATTCCCTACTAACTTTTGGAGGCCAGGTATGAATAAAGCCACATTGTCCGGGAGCGAGTTTATCATCAAGCTTGAAGGGATTAAGTTACCAGCCGCAACTGAGAAACGAATTGCGGAAGAGTTGCAGCGCACGTTTCTCCAAGAGGTTGCCAAAATTGACTTTAAAGCCGATATTTCCGTGCGTATTCCTCGTAAGGATTGGCTCGGCATCTGGCTCGAGCGAATTCGCAACCTGCCATCGCTTCCTTCGCTACGGACTACGTCGATAGGGCGATGAAAGGAGTGGGCATGACCAAAGATACCATTCTCTGCCCCAGTGCGCGTTGTGAAAGTGGTGCTATTTTGTTGGGCATCGTATTACCGGATGGCAAAGTCGCTTTTGCTCGTGATCGTGTCGTCGTGGATGAGAGTTTTGTTCAAATTGCACGGAGCGGGCGGGCACCGGAGAGCCGTTTTCGTTTCAGCACCTCCTGTGCGCGAGATGCCTGCAAGCAATGGACGGGTGAGCGTTGCGGGGTGATTGACATTGTACTAGGGCATTTGGGAGACAATGAGGTTTTGCCACCTTTGTCTGAATGCTCTATTCGTCCTCAATGCCGATGGTATCAGCAAGTTGGTAGGTCGGCGTGTTCTGTTTGTCCATTAGTCATTACCGATACTAGCGTCGCAAAGTTTACCGAAGACGACAATTGCGCCGGCGCCAAAAATGAGCTGCTTTGCTCACAAGTTGATTGTCGAGAGTAAGCAATTTGCAGTTTCTCGAAAGCTATTTAAGGTTAAATCAGTTTTGTGGCCGCAATAAAGCATCTTCTCTTCTCCCTCCTCACTTCCTTCGCGTGGCAGTGGCCGGCTGTAATTGGTCACTGCCATGAGAAGGGGAGAAATACTTTTTCCATTCATTAATCAACGCGCTTTCACCAGCGCCGAAGGTTCCTTCAATACCCGCCGCAGCGCTATTTCAAATTCATCAATCGTTTGCTGGCGTTGCAATGGCTCTCGCTGTGTCGCGCGTTGAATCACCTCATCCAACGCCGGCAACAGACCGGTGGTATTGTTGGTTAATACGGAAAAGGGTGTGAGTTGGATTTCTTCCCAGATGGATTTTTCCACCGGATAACTGACGGCTTTAAATGGATTGTTGCCGCTGAGACAATCATACAGCAACATGCCCAGCGCATAAATATCGGACGTGGCACGTAGATGGGTGAAGCGGGAATTCGTTGTTTGCAAGTGCAGCTCCGGCGCAAAATAGTACCAATTGGATGAAGTAATCTCATGATATCCGGGAATAAAAAAATCTGCAATCTTCAAAGCGACGGTGATTTTTTCACTCTGCGAGGGCGGCGGCGCCAGCAGCGCGCGAGCGTGGGCCGGTGGCGGCTCGCTCATCACAGAGGACTTGACGCGCCAGATATTGGAGGGCTTGAGATTTCCGTGATAAACGCCATTTTGATGCGCATAACGCAGAATACGACAGATTTCAAGCACCAAACGCACGGCTTCGACTGGCGAAAGCCGTTGCTGCTTGGCAAAACTTTGCGCCAGATTTTCGCCTTCAATATGCTCGCGCACAAAATAGAAAATGTCTCCATGCGTTCCCATATCATAAATCAACGTAATGCCGGGATGCTCCAAGCGGCCGAGACGCCGAATGGCATTTACCGTTTCCGCATGGGATGATTTATCGCGGCGTCGAGGCACGTAAATTTCGGGGCGCAGCGCTTTAAGAATAACCGGGCGTTCCAACGTGCGGTCGCGCGTGCGATACGTGTCATACGTCGTTTGCGTCTGGAGTTTTTCCAGCACGAGAAAGCGTTCCAAAACATAAGGTTTTTTCTCGCTGATATACTCGAGCGGATTAAACCAAACCAATTCGCACACTTCGTCGTGCCAACCGGGCACGCCCCAATAAGTGTTTCCCCAATATTTTACGGTAAGATTTTGGGTGAGGGCTAATGCTTCAAAGACTTTGCGGCTAATGAGCAGTGAACTTCCCGACGCCGAGGTTAACAATTCGTCTGGTTGAGTCGGCGGGCTTGATGCTGGCGTATCACGGTCAGCTAACAATAAATGTAACCCCCCATACAATAATTTCAACCCATTTACATTGCTGGCGCTACTATTTTCTTCCGATAAAAGAAAGCGCTTCTCCGCCGGCACTCCATGAAGCGTTGCGCGTAAATTGATTTGATCTTTTTCCGGAACCTGACTGTTGTATTGCGCAATTTTTTTTAATAACGTAACGCTGGTCTCGAACAGTTCCTCGCCGCTGGCGGCCAAAACGATAACCCCATCACTCAAAGCATAAATTCGCTTGGCGATGGCTGCCGCCTGGAGGTGGCGTGTGACTAGGTTGAGCGCTTGTGATGTTGAGATCGTGGATGCGGGTGTTAAAGTTTCCTGAGGCCCATTGGGATTGGACGGCAGTCTCGGCGTCAAAATGAGCAAGGCTGCGACTTCCAGGGAATCCGGGCGTGGAGTGCCACCCTTTGCGGTGGCGTTGATATCAGTATTGAAACTGGCAGCAGGCAAAAATTTTAGAAAATCGCGATGCCAATCGAATACTGGGGCGTTTTCAGTTTTCGTATGAGGGCTGGCCGTTGGCAAAATCGTAGTGGGAGATGGCGATTCCGCCAATATATCTTCCAAAGGCAGCGCATCCAGCAGCGAATGATATTCAAAGGCCTTCGGCATCGTTGGGTTGGATGGCGCCCCGGACGTCGGGCCAAAATTTTTCTCCGAACGCGAAGCCGAGAGTAACGCCAATTGTAAAGTGCAATACTCGCGAACGGTATCTAATGTTGTGAATGCTTCCGGCTTAGGCAACATGCTGCGCAGCAATGGCAAATCGGTTTCGCGGTTAAATGGTGTACTTCTCTCAACGGCGTGGCTTTGGTGTTGGTGGCGGATGAGGCTGTGCGCGAGACTGAAGGCGAGACACCGGCGGATGGTGGGATTGCCCTCGTTATTGCCCAGCAGAAATTGCAGCGTCAGAATCAATTCCGGCGTGCGATCATAACGCCAGCCGAGTTGCGTCAGCCGTATCACTAGTTGGTCGGCGCCGCCTTTTTCCAAGTATAAAGCTTGTTTGAGTGTTTGAAACGATTCATCGTATTTTCCTTGCCGATGAAAAACCGCATGCAAACGTAGATACAGATCTTTAGCGAAGGGCGGATGAAATTTTAACGCGGCAAAATAAAAACTCGACGCTTGATCATCTTCCGCTTGATGTTGCAAGGCGGCCTGCGCAACGTGCAAACAAAGCGTGCGGTCGTGGGGAAATTTTTCGACAGCCCAAAGATAGACCCGTTGCGCCTCCGGCGTATAGAGTTTTTGGCCCGCTAAGCCGATGGCTAAATGGCGATAGACGTCTGCGTCTTTAAATCCCAAACGCAGAATGTTCTCAAATTTTTCGGTGGCTTCACGATACTGGTTTTTGGAAAGATAAGCTTTACCCAGCGTTTTGAGAAGATCAACGGCACGATGAAGGTTTTCGGTTTCGAGCGGCATGCTTTTACTGCTGTATGCTTAGCGTATCTTTCTTGACGTCGCCGGTGATTTCGTTGCGCGGGGTGGTTGAAAGATTGGGCGATGCGCTGGTATTCGCGTTCGGTAAAGTGCGCGGCTCCACGTTGTTGGCCATTGGGCTTGAGTCGGCAGGCGCAGTAAAATTATAAAGACGAATATTGCTGCGGCGATAAACCGGCGTTTGCAATGAATCCAGTAGCGCGAGTGTATAAGTGCCACTGAGAATTTGCCGGCTTAATAGCCGCGAGGCGGAAGAAATGGTTTTGCGGTCAGTGTTAAATTGGTCAAGCAAGCGAAGGCCGGGCGAGTTTCGCAACCGGTCGAGAAACTGCGCATTACTGACGTGCACGAATGCCAAATAACCGCTGATCGGCGGCCCCAGCATGGCGGCGATTTGACTATCGGCGGGGGCGACCACGTTTGCGGTTTTGTTTTCCGCCACCGGGAGTAAAATAGCTTGGGGAATAACTGGCGGTGGCGTAGAAAAAAGATTGTTACGATTAATGATAATAAAAACTAAGATCGATAGCAGCAAACCGCTCAATATAAGGAACAGCGGCCACCAGGGCCGTTTAAACCGGACTTTGGTAAATGGGTTGGCGCTTTTTTCGATGAAGTATTTTCCCTGAACAAATTTGTCTTCAAACTCAACGGTTCGGGCGGTTTCATCCGGAACCGTGAGTTTAACGCGGTCTTTTTTCTCGACCGCGCCGGCAATTTTTTCAATCTTAGCGATAACGGCTGTAATGTTGTCGCTGCCGTTAATGGTTTTGGCCTGCTGCACCATGCCGTCAATCATTTTTTGCGGATCGGGTTCTTGGCGTGCCAAGAGCGACACGATCTGGTCATCATGCAGCGCATTGTGAAAACCGTCGCTGCACAACAGAAATAAATCAGCGGGTTGTACAGGAAACCATTGGGCATCGACTTTCAATGTTGGATGCGTGCCCAGCGCACGCGTGAGCACGTTTTTTTTGCGAAAATCTTTGACCTGATCCTGGCGAATATCACGATCCTGCAAAAGCTGATTGACCAGGCTGTGATCTTCGGTCAATGCGACCAGCTTGCGGTCGCGCAAGCAATAGAGCCGGCTATCCCCCACATGCACCACACAGGCATTGTTCTCGCCAAAGGCAATCGCCACCAGCGTTGTTCCCATGCCACGCAATTTTTTATCTTGCGCAGCCATGGAAAGCAGGCGGCGATTCGCCAAACGCGCGCCAATGACCAAACGCAACACCAGCGGCGGCAAGCGATCAATGACATCCTCGCCAAGGCGCGCCAATTCGGCAAAATCGGCATGAAAAAAAACATCGCGAATCGTTTTGCCCGCGATGCGGCTGGCTACGGCGCCGGATTGATGCCCGCCCATGCCATCACACACGACAATTATTTTGCCGGGTTTAGAGTAGTAAAAAAAATCTTCATTAGCCTCGCGCACGGTCCCAATGTCGGTGGCCGCGGCAATAACGAGCTTCATAATGACCTCGAATGAAAGAAACAAGCCGCCTTTTTTTGCGGCTTGGGGTAAACTGCCAAACTCGAACGATGGCGTGTTTTTGGCGCGGAACTATTTCTTTGCCATGCGCCGGCGCCGCTGGTGATAAAAAATGTTTCCAGAGATTGCGGCGAGCGCCACCGCCAAACCCACGAACATTTGTAACGTGTAACGACGGGCTGCCGGGCCGCGATTGAGCAAGGCTGAAGTGTTACCGGCCGCGCCAAACTTTTGCCCCCAGCTAATGCTGCCCGCGGGCACGCGATGATTGGTGATCCCTTGATAAATAGTTCCATCGCTTGCCAGCAAGATGACATCCAAATCCGTATCGTCGGAAAGATCGCCAAGTAATGGCATGCTCGTTGGGCCGGCCATGGTTTGTGCATCTTGCCAAAGGAGTTGGCCGTTTTTGCCGCTGAAAATTTTCAAGGCGCGTTTGTCGTTGATTACCGCCACGTCGGCTGCACCATCTTTGTTAAAATCAAATACCACTGGCGAGGAAATCCACTCGGCGCTGTCCGGCAGTGTTTGCCAGAGCGCGGTTTGTTGTTGGCCAACCGTCCCGCGCCCGCGAAAAGCTTTGAGGCTGCCGCTATTGGTTAAAACCACAACGTCAAAACCGCCGTCATGATCCACATCCGCAAGGGCAAACGGATAAGCAAAAGCGGCAAGGTTTTCATCTGCGCTCGCCGGATTTGCCCACCACAAACTTCGCACCGGACTCGTCGGCGTCGAGCTTTTTTCGGATAAACTGACACTCAACAAATTACCGGTTTCGCTGGACATGATCAAATCCAATTTGCCATCGTCATTCAAATCGGCTAAACCGACAGGATGGCGCAGCGGATTGTCGGCAAAGAAACTGCCTTGTAGCTTGTTCAACTCTTCATTAAAATCAAACGTGGTGATGATGCGGCGCTCGACGCCATCATAAATCAACACGATACCGCGTTCGGTGGCGATGATAATTTCGTGGTCGCTATCGTTGTCTAAATCGCCGGTGGACAGCGGCGCCTGGCAGGCGAGGCCAATATCGACGTCGACCCATTGCATGTTATAAATTTTTGAATAACCGACGTTGAGCTTGCCTTCAACGTTGATGACGGCGACGTCGCAGTACCCATCGCCGTTGAAATCCGCGGCGATCGGCGGCCCGACCATCTCTTTTTCAAAGAAAGGACTCGACCATATTTCCGCGCCGAAAAGCCCGTCAATAGCAACCAAGTGGCCATCAGCAGTTAGCGCAATGACATCGGCGATGTCGTTATTGTTGACGTCGACGGCGACCGGCGAAGAAGAACGATTCAAAATAATGGAATTGGTTTCCCACAGCGGCTTGCGTGTCTCGCCATCAATAGCTAACAAAGTTCCTTCGGCCTGTGTTAGCAAAATGTCGACCTCGTCATCGCCATTCAAATCGGCCAACACCGGTGCCGGAACGAGATCGCGATCTCGCGACGGTTGATCGAATTTCAAATTACCATTTAAATTGAGCCGGGTGAACGTTTTGATCTGCGTGGTAAAACGTGCGGGAATGTCGGTGATGATCGCGCGCTGGCGATAGGCCCTGCCGGTAAAAATCAAGCCGCCGACCACCAACAGCGCGGCGCCGAGATTGAAAGCCAGCCGGCGGTGACGCAACCACCATTCTCCGGCGCGACGCGGCGCGGAAAAATCCAGTTGCCCTTCCCTCACAAAACGGAAAATCGTGCTTTGCTGGTCGCTGATGATTTCAATTTCATCGCCCGGCGTCAACCGGACCTCGTCATTATCCGCCACCTGTTGTTGATTTACCCGGCTGCGACTCTGGCTGCGTTTATCGGTGAAATAAAATCTATCGTCACGAAACGCAATGGTCGCATGACGGCGCGAAATGCTGGGATCAACCTCGCCTTTTTTATTCAGGCGCAGAACGATATCATTTAATTTGCTGTCACGGCCAATGCGGGTTTCGCCAAAATTGAGTTGATATTTTTTCCCCAAATACGGGCCGTGAATGGCGAGAAGGTAGAACGGAGATTTTTTTTGCGTTGCCGAAGCGCGCGACGCGGCTGAAGGTTCCCGCTGCACCCCGGCTTTATTCAACACCTCGGAGATTTCTTCTTCGAGGCCGGCGACATCGAGATCGTCGCCAACATGATCAAGATCGGCATCCTCGTTAGGATCATTCGAGACGGCGGCCGTCTTCGGCGTTGGTTTCGCTGCCGTCGATTCCGATTTCGGCGATTCGCCGGTGACCGCTTCCTTGACCTCGCTTAAAAAAGCATTGAGCGATTGACCGACACGCGAAGTATTTTCCCGGCGGGGCGCGGCCGCGGAGGAATTTTGAAAGACCAGCGCATGTTCGCCGACTTGAATGACGTCACCATCAAAAATTTCCTGTAGGCTGCCAATTTTCGTTCCGTTCACGTACGTGCCAAACGCGCTACGCAGATCACGAACAAAAAATTGCTGGCCCTGCCGCTCAATTTGAAAATGCGTCATCGAGACCAAACGGTCGGATACGATGGCGTCATTGCCCGGCTCCGAACCGACCGTGAACGCAGCATTCGTCTCCGGTAATGAAAACTCCCGCAACACCTCCGCTTTGCGCTTTAGAATCAGCTTCGGCATGATAATATTCTCCCTTCCGCTGGAAGGCTGCTACCCGTTATCCTGTGGGTGATCGATTATTTAATTTATTTTCGTATTTGATACTCGACTTGACTCTTGATCGTACTTTTACTCTTACTCAGGCCAATTTAAGCATGAGAATGAGTAGGATGCTGAGTGCGAGTAGGAGCAAAACACTCTGAATACTTTACGGCGCGGCCATTTTAAAAACCACGCGATTTTTTCCCTTGCTGGAAATGGTAAAATCTTTGCTCATCTCACGATATCCGGCTTTGCGCGCCGTTAAACGATATTCTCCCGGCGGCAACGCCCGCGTTGAAATGCCGGTATCGTCAGTGTCGCCGATGTTGGTTTCACGCCCGTCCGCGCTCAACGCCCGACAACGAATCTCCACGTCTTGCAGTGGTTCGCCGGTGGCTTCGTCAACGACCAGCACCTCGATCCCGACTTGAATGCGTTCCATGCGCGCAATGACGACGGCGCCCGTGGGCGGAATCGTCAGCGTCAGGTCGCGATAACCGTCTTTACGTAACTGCACGGTGTATTTGTACGGCAGCAGGGTAAATTCACACGGCGTCGTGGCTTTGACCCGGGTGGTTTTATTTTCATAAACCATCTGCGATACTGTCGCGCCCAAATCAATCTCGCGGCCGCCACTTGCATCGCGCGCCAAAATTTTTACCACTCGCGACAGTGTCTCGCTGTATTGCTCCGGCGATTTTTCATCGAGCTGAATCGTAAATGTTTTCGGCAAAAAGTCTTTTTTCTGCAGCGAAATGGTGTGCGTGCCCAGCGTCAACAGCAAGCGATTGGTAAATCCGGTGACGCCGACTGGCCGATCGCTACCATCGAGATAAATTTCCGCATTCGGCGGCGTTGAGGTCACCACAATGGCTTTGGCAAAAACGCCTTCAACGGAAAAATGCTCGCGATTTTGTTCAATGCGCTGAAAGCGCCAGAGCCGGCGATCTTCGATGCTCTCGATGCCTTCGAGCGTGTTGAACGTAAAACCGGTAAGCCGCGCAAAATTCGGACGATCCATTTCAATTTGCAGCGGCGTGCCAACTTCCCAAACCACGCGACAAGGCGTCGTTTGCGTGTATTTGATGCCGTTCAAATAGACTTCGGCGCCGGCCGGTTTGGAAGACAGCTCCAGCGTGGTTTTAAAACGAAAGACGTACGGTTGATTCTCCTTGGGCGCAGCCTCACCTTCGACCACCGCTTGTCCGCGCGCCGGCACTTGAATGGAACGCACAATCGGATCGAACCGTGATAACGACAAACTGAGTTTATGCACCCCCGGCGAGATTTTATTGATGGCAAGCGGCGTCGTCTGCGGCAATAATTTATCGTCGAGTGAAACCTGCGCGTTCGGCGGAAACGAAACGATACGAATGGCCGGTGGAAAAAGGGCATTGTAAATTCCGGTGCCGTAGCCGGTCCATTGCATCATCGTATCCAATATTGAAAACAGCAGGAACACACCCAGAGCGCCGCCCAATGTGGCGAAAATTAACTTTTTATGCGAACGCGTCGAGATCCGAATAACATCAATGATTGTGCGCACCTCATCGTCATCTTCCTCGGCTTCTTCGATGACCTGATAAAACGGCACGTCTTGAATCGGGGCCTCGGACGCATTGCGGTTGTTCTTCGCTTGTTCGCGTTCAACCCGCGTTTCAGCAATTTCCGGCGCCGCGATAATGGCGCTATCCGTTAAGCTCGTTTTGCCGCGCGGCTCGGCAGCGGGCGCGGCCTTGTAAGTGAAACCTTCCGGGACGGCGTTGTCCTCAACCGTTTCGATGGCAATGGCATCAATCACTGTCTCTGCCGCGGTCGCGGGATTGGGATGAACGCCGTTTTCCGGCGTGGAGTAAGTGAACAACTTGCGCAACGATTCGGTTGGCGTTTCGTCCTTGGGAGGGTCAACGTCAGGTTTCGCGCTTGGCGCAACCCCCTCGACAATGCGGCCTAACTCGTTCGCGAGATCGGGCCCGGATTCCTGTATGGAAAGAAACGTCATCAAATCGAGGTACATCTGATTTGCCGTTTGATAACGATTCTCTGGATGGCTTTGGAGGGCACGCTGCAAGATTTGCTGCAACGCCACCGGCACCGCTTTCTCGCCGAGCAAATCGAAATTCCAATTGCCGGCTTCCAACGTTGCAATGAACTGCGCCGGGTCATCGTGTTGGAAGAAGCGCTCGCCGGTAAGAATTTCGTAAAGCACGAGTCCTGCGGCAAAAATATCTGACCGGCGGTCCAGATTTTTGGCGCCGTTCAATTGCTCCGGCGCGATATAGGCGATTTTGCCTTGTAACAAAACCTCGCGCTTGCGGCCGCGCTGGGCGTGTGAGCGCCGGCGGGCGCCCGCCAAACCGAAATCAATAATTTTTATTTCCCCCTGCCGGTTGACCATAATATTGGCCGGGGTGATATCCTGATGAACGATATTCAGCGGCTGGTGGGTGTCGGGGTCGCGGCGGGCATGAGCATAATCCAGGCCGGCGCAGCATTGCGACATGATATAAGCGCCCAGATGAAAGGGCAGATTTACGGCGCCTTTGCGATGGGCACTGATTAATTTTCCTAAATCAACCCCATCAATAAATTCCATGATAATATAAAACTGTCCGTCTTCGGTGCGTTTGATATCATAAAGACGTACAATATTATGATGATTTAAACGCGCCACCGAAAGCGATTCGGCTTGAAATAAATCGACATATTTGGCTTCGCCGAGCAAATCCGGTGAAATGGCTTTGATGGCCACCGGTTTGCCAAATAGGCGATCACGGCCATAATAGACGACACCAAACCCTCCGCGTTTGATTTCGCGTACTAATTCGTACTTTTCGTCTAATGTTTTGACGGCATCCATGACGTTGGCCTTTCGTGCCAGGCAAAAATAAACTCTGCCACCTTGCGTGGGGGATAATAAAAACACCTATCAACTTACTGCTAATTTTTATTATACCTACAGAAGTACCAATCTGCAAAGCGAGTTGCGGAGAGAAAGCAATTTTTTTGTTAAATTAGCGCAACGCCGAGGCGGGTATTGTTGCAATCGTTAAACTTTTTGGGCGTAGATTTCCTGTTGATGCCCCCAAGGCAGGAAAGAAGGGAGTTTTAATTTAAAGAAATCTTGGCGGAACTTGTTGAGTCGCAATTTCCAGGTTTTTAGGCCGGGGTGATTCTTATAGGCCGCAATCTCTTGAGCACTAACGTTGAAGGCTTCGTTTGATTTATTTTGGAATGCCGTCAGGTGTAAAGTTTGGTTTGCACGCGGATACCGAAAACCGGGTAACAAACCGAAATCATTTATTGACCGGCGGAGATCTTCGGTATAATGCCGGGTAATTTTGAAACCACAAGATTCGAACATTTTCTTTAATGTTCTCGGAGGATAATAAAAGAAATGGTTCTCCAACAAATTGAATTTGAAGCCGCGCCGATTAGCCGTTTTTAGAAAATGGCCGTCTTGAAAACCGTTGGGCGTCGAACAATAAATCCGGCCGGAAATTTTTAACAGTTGATTCGCTTTTTCCAGAAAGCGAACGGGATCTTGCACGTGCTCAATGACATTGTTCATGCGGATAAAATCAAACCGGCCTGCCGTTTCTACCAGTGTATCCAGCGTGCCGTGATAAACCGTAATTCCCAAACGCTGGCGAGCAAATTCCACCGCGCTATCGATGATCTCGACGCCTTCGGTTTGCCAATGAGAATTTTCTTTCACCCCGAGCAAGAAAATTCCTTCGGCGCAACCGACGTCCAACAAAATTCCCTCCGGCGCTATCCTGCGGAGCAATAACGCAAATTCTTTCCCGCCGCGATATTGCGACAACGTGCCGCGTGATTGATGATGAATATTGAGCGCGCGATTGCCCTCTTGAATCGTTTGCAAATTCGGCATGGGGTTGGCAAAAATCAGCCGGCACGTTTCGCACTCGACAAAATGCAACGGAAATTCCAGCCAGTACGTCGCCTCCGAATGCGGACGAAAATTTTTATCGCCGCAGAAGTAACAGCGCTCGACAGGGGCATTGTAACCAGTGGAGAGCATAAAAGAGTATACGCTTGAAGATTGAAATGAAAAATCCCACAGAAGTTTTATTTCAGTGGGATTTCCATTTTTGTGAGCAACTCTTTGGGGTTTTGAAAAAAACACTCAGCCTTTTACTTCTTTTACGGCTGCCGTCAGCGCCGGCACCACT
>CAYZFF010000021.1:5951-27739 GCA_964477305.1 uncultured Cytophagia bacterium | reverse complement strand
ACTTAGCCATATTTAAAATTGTGCCCACGAAATACACGAAAACGCGAAAAGCTTTTTAGTGTATTTTGCGTGTTTAGTGGGCCACGCAAGGTAATCTGACTAAGTAGAATTAAATGCCCCCCAAAAGTTATCAACCTGATAACATACCTATTATTGATTTAATAACAAATCGATTCAAGAGAATGATCGAACGATAGCATTTACAGCAATATTGCAGTGTTGCGCCTCTGGCACTATTCTTGATATTTTCATCTCATTCGGTGCAAGTGATGAGCATGAGGCAAGAATGTGAGCCAAGATATGGATCAAACACCGCACACCTCCGGCTGTATTGGCCTTCTCGATTACGTGGTCATTTTGCTTTACTTTATCATTGTCTTTTGGATGGCGTGGTGGGCCACGCGTCGCCAACGCAATCTTTGCGAAACTTCGCAGGGTTACTTTCTGGCTGGACGCAATGCGGGCTGGTTTGTCGTCGGGGCTTCACTGTTTGCGTCCAACATCGGCGCGGAACATTTGGTGGGATTGGCGGGAGCTGGCGCTGCCAGCGGCATTGCCGTCGGCCAATTTGAAATTTTGGCCTCATTAATCTTGCTGATTTTGGGGTGGATGTTTGTGCCGTTTTATTTAAAAAGCCAAGTTTACACCATGCCGGAATTTCTCGAACGGCGCTATTCTTCCGGGACGCGCTTATGGCTTTCGGCGGTTTCCGTCATCAGCTACGCGCTGACAAAAATTTCCGTAACGCTTGCCGCCGGCGGAATCGTCTTTGAGTCTTTGATGGGGCTGAATTTTTGGACAGGGGCATTCATCGTGGTCTCGGCGACCGGCCTTTACACCATTCTTGGCGGCATGCCGGCAGTGATCTACACCGACTTGATGCAAATGTTTGTGTTTATCATCGGCGCCATTACGGTCACGGTGGCTGGTCTCATCGCCGTGGGCGGTTGGGACGTGATGTATGAAACTGCCGGCAGCCGGTTCTTCGATATGTGGCGGCCGATTTCTGATCCCAACTTTCCGTGGACCGGCATTTTGTTTGGCGCACCGATTCTTGGCGTTTGGTATTGGTGCACCGATCAATATATGGTGCAACGCGTGCTCGCGGCAAAAGATGAGAGTCATGCGCGGCGCGGTTCGATTTTCGGTGGCTATTTGAAGCTCTTGCCGGTTTTTATTTTCGTGTTGCCCGGTATCATTGCTTATTGTTTGGCGCGCCAAGGCCGTTTGGAATTAACGGAGCCGGATCACGCGTTGCCGGCTTTGGTGGGCGCGTTGTTGCCTACAGGATTACGCGGCTTGGTGGTGGCCGGATTGTTGGCGGCGCTGATGAGTTCGCTTTCCGCGATTTTCAATTCCTGCTCGACGCTGATCACGTTCGATATTTACCAAAAAATTTATCCTCGCACCACGGACCAGCAATTGGTGTTAATTGGCCGTTTGACGACAGCGGTATTGGTGATTTGCGGCCTGATGTGGATTCCGTTCATGAAAACGATTTCCCACCAGCTCTATAAATATTTGCAAAGCGTGCAGGCCTATATTTCGCCGCCCATCGCCGCCGTGTTTCTCTTGGGAATTTTTTTCAAGCGTTTGAACAGCCGTGGCGCGATGGCGGCGTTGCTCTCCGGCTTTGTTTTGGGAATCGGCCGCTTGATCGCCGAAATCAATAAAGACAAGCTCACCGGGCTGTGGTATCATTTCGCCAACATAAATTTTTTGCATTTTGCCATTTTTCTGTTTATCATTTGTGCCGCGGTGCTCGTCGGAGTGAGCTTGACTGCTCCGCAGGCTTCCGCAGAGAAATTGGCGAACTTAACTTATTCGACGCGCCGTTTTGCTTCAACAAATCTGGCTTGGAAACGCCGGGATATGCAGCTATCTTTTACCTTGGCGGCGTTGGTCGGCCTGGTTTGGCTTTATTTTAGTGAATGAGGCTGATGTACTTGTCAAATTGAATGTTTTGTGGAAGAATCGTGGCTTGGGGTTTTTCCAAATCCTAACCGTGGAGCAGGTTTCTTATGAATAAAACATGCCAAGTCTTCTGTTTAAAAGTATTCTGCCCCCTCTGCATCGCGATGCTATTTTTCATTTCGCCGCTCTCCGCGCAAGTCAAGCCTTATCGTGGCGCCGAGTATCGTACCAAAGCTTCATACAAATATGGCCGTTTTGAAGTACGCATGAAATCCGCTCCCGGCAACGGCATCTTGACGACGCTTTTTACTTTTCACGATCCTACCCCGTTCTCAGTAGCAAATTGGAATGAGATCGACATTGAAACACTCGGGCGCTATACTAATGAGACACAATTCAACACGATTACGCCCGGCCAGGTTAATCATGTGCAACGTCAAGTAGTCAAGTTTAACCCGCATCTGTCATTTCATCTTTACGCCATCGAGTGGACGCCGGATTATGTGGCCTGGCGCGTCGACGGCAATGAAGTGTACCGCCAAACTGCGAGCCACATCAGCACGCTGAATCGCGAGCAGAAGATCATGATGAATATTTGGCAGCCCGATGCCGCCGCCTGGGTTGGCCCGTTTGATGCAGCCGGTTTGCCCTTTCATGGATTTTACGATTGGGTGAAATACTCTGCCTACACGCCCGGTGTTGGCGACAATTTTACTTTGCAGTGGACCGACAACTTTGATAGTTGGGATCAGAGTCGATGGGATCGAGCCACGCATACGTTTGACGGCAACAATGCCCAATTTCTACCAGACAATATCGTGTTTAGAAATGGTTATTTGATTTTATGTTTGACGAACCCGAGCGCCACCGGCTATCGTGGCGGCGTCATTGTTGATCTCGATCTCGATCCGCCGTATTTGGTTTGGGCGAGAGCGGAGGAAAAGCGCCTCGTCGCCTCCTTTTCGGAAGAGCTGGAACAGACCACTGCCGAGACGGTTTCTAATTACACGGTCGCCGGCGCAAAGATTCATGCCGCCACATTACTGCCAGACAAGAAAAGCGTCGCGCTGCAAACCGATAGCTTGGATCTCAAGCAAAATTACGTGTTGGTGGTGACCGGCCTCAAAGATCGCTCACCGTCGCAATGGCAAATGAGTTTGCAACATGCGAACGTGACCAATGCGCTGCCATTTCCCATAAACATTAATGTCGCCGGACCAACGGCCGCGGAATTTTTATCGGATCAAACTTGGGACGCTTACAAAGAATATGGCGCGGTTGGCGGCATAGTAAAATCACGGCCAGCGGGCACCGTCGTCTCCGGCACCAACGTGCCGGCGATTTTTCAAACCGAACGCGAGGCACTCACCTTTTACCAGGTGCGTGTGCCGTCGGGGAAATATCGGATCACACTGATGATGGCTGATTCCGATCACGATCGCGCCGGGCAGCGGGTTTTTGATGTTTCTGCCGAGGGCCAATTGCTTTTTGATAATGTCGATATAGTGGCCGCAGTCGGAAAGAATGCCGCGCTTGAAAAAGTGATTTCTGATGTCACTGTTACCGATGGTCGGCTCGATCTTTATTTCAAGCCGGAAGCCGGCACGGCGACATTGAGCGGGTTGAAAATCGAGCGCATGCTCGCCACCGGCATTGGCGCGAACAATGTGGTGCCGCAACAATACGGCCTCGAGATTTTTCCGAATCCGTTTAATCCGGCGAGTAAGATCGAATATAAGATCAGCCGGCGCAGCCGCGTCGATATTGCTTTGTTTAATTGCAATGGTCAATTAATTAAAAATATGCTCAGTGCCGAGCAGCCGGCCGGCACCCATACCTTGACGCTGGAAGCCAACGA
Organism: uncultured Cytophagia bacterium; assembly: GCA_964477305.1. Classification (GTDB taxonomy): domain Bacteria; phylum Zhuqueibacterota; class Zhuqueibacteria; order Zhuqueibacterales; family Zhuqueibacteraceae; genus Zhuqueibacter. The sequence continues at coordinate 23,967 of CAYZFF010000021.1, read as the reverse complement.
TCTGAGCGCGGGAGTTTATTTCGTCAGATTTTTGTTGGATGGGCAAATGATGATGACGAAGAAAGCTTTGTATTTGAAGTAGCGCCCAAGAGGCAAAATGAAAGCGAGGGTATTCTAATGAAAAAGCTAAATCGTGCCCGCATGCCCTTGTTGCTGCTGGCGGTAATGTTGAATGGCGCCTTTTTTCCCAATCGTCCTGTACAAACCTCCGAATTTCCCGCCGCCGCACCGCTCTCGCCCGTTGTTTTCACCTCGTCGAATTTGCCGATTATCGTCATCGAGACGCACGGTCAAGCTATTCCCGATGAGCCGAAGATTACGGCGGACATGGGCATCATTGACAACGGGCCGGGCTTACGCAACAATCTAACTGATCCGTTCAATCACTACAACGGCAAAATCGGCATTGAAGTGCGAGGCTCCAGTTCGCAAATGTTTCCGAAGAAGCAGTACGCCATTGAAACGCGCGATGCGCTCGGCGGCGAGTTGGAGGTTTCATTGTTGGGATTTCCGGAGGAAAGCGATTGGGTTTTATACGCGCCGTACACCGACAAATCGCTGCTGCGTAATGTGCTGGCTTACAAATTGGCCAATGAGATGGGCCGTTACGCCAGCCGCACGCGTTTTTGCGAAGTGGTTTTAAACGGCGATTATCGCGGGGTTTACGTTTTAATGGAGAAAATCAAACGTGACAAAAATCGCGTCAATATCACCAAGATCGGCACGAGTGACATTTCCGGCGATGCGGTGACGGGCGGTTACATTATCAAAATCGACAAATTGGAGGGCGAAAACATTCAGGGTTGGTATTCGCAGTTTTCGCCCTATCCGGGCGCCCGGCAGCGGATTTATTATCAGTACGATTATCCCAAGCAAGATGAAATTGTCGTACCGCAAAAAACCTACATTCAGAACTATATTTATGCGTTTGAAAGTCTGATGGCCCGGCCGGATTTTGCCGATCCGCAAAATGGCTACGCGCAGTATCTCGATGTCGCCTCGTGTGTGGACGTTTTTATTCTCAATGAAATCTCGCGCAATGTTGACGGCTATCGTTTGAGCGCTTTCATGTATAAAGATCGTGACAGCAAAAATGGCAAACTTACCATCGGACCGGTCTGGGATTACGATCTGGCGTTTGGCAATGCGGACTACTACAACGGCGCCAAAATTTTTGACTGGCAGGTCGACTTCCGCGTCACATCAGATGACTATCAACTGCCGTTTTGGTGGCGAAAATTGATGCAGGATTCCAGTTTTACCCGGCGCATTAATACGCGTTGGCGCGAATTGCGCAAAAATATTTTGGACGTTCCACGGATTCATGCTTATATTGACTCGCTGGCGCAGTATTTGGATGAAGCACAAAAACGAAATTTTGAGCGTTGGCCGATTCTGGGTACGTACGTTTGGCCCAATGCCTATATTGGACAAACGTATTTTGCCGAACTGAACTATCTCAAACAATGGGTGAATTTGCGCGTGCTATGGATGGACGTTAGAATGCCGGGACAGCCGACTCGAGTTGCAGAATTTCACGACCAAATGCCGGCGAGCTTCGAGTTGGAGCAAAGTTATCCCAACCCGCTACGAACGTCTGCTCTTCATGCAAACACGACGATTGTGTTTCATTTGCCGCAAGCAGATCATACCTCGCTCAAGCTTTTTGATATGGCCGGCAAAGAAGTGGCGAGAATACTGGAGCACCGGATGCAAGCCGGACGGCACAAGATCGTGTTTGACACCCGGGCCCTGCCCAGCGGAATTTATTTTTATCGGTTGCAAGCTGGAAAATTGATGGCGGAAAAGAAATTGTTGGTTGTGAGATAATGAAACAGGATAAAAAAAAATTTATCTTTGCCATTCTGACCGCGTTGTTGCCGTTGGTCTTTTTCATCGTGCTTGAAGGGATTCTGCGGCTCTTCGGTTTATTTCAACAGGAGCCGTTCATTCAGGAGATCAGTTCGGGCGGCCGCGAGTATTATCAACTCAACCCCTGGGTGGCGAAACGCTATTTTGATTCCCGCAAAGTGACGGTTCCCGGCTTGCAGCCGGAAAAATTTCTAAAGGACAAAAACCCACCGACGTTTCGCATTTTTTGTTTGGGCGAATCCACTACAGCGGGTTTTCCGTTTGATTGCCAAGTACCCTTTCCTGCGCAGCTTCGGTATTTGCTAACGCAAGCTTACCCGCAATATCAATTTGAAGTGATTAATGCCGGCATTTCTGCGATCAACAGTTTTACGGTGATTGATCTGCTGTCCGAAATACTCGCGCATGAGCCGGATTTGGTTCTGATTTATATGGGGCACAACGAATTTTATGGCGCTTATGGCAGCGCCTCGACCATCGCGATTGGCCAGAATGACGGATATATTCGCTTTTATTTGAAACTCCAAAAGCTGCATATTGTCCAGATGCTCAAGCGCTTCATGGCGCGGTTTTCTTCAGCAAAACCTGTCGCGCCACAACGCAATCTTATGCCGAGCGTAATTAAAGATCAGGCGGTTTATTTTGGCGCGGAAAAGTATCGCCGGACGCTGCAAACTTTTCAGAACAATCTCAATCTAATCCTGGCGCAATGCGCAAAAAAATCTGTTCCCGTTATTTTGAGCAACCTGGTTTCCAATATCCGTGATCTTCCGCCTTTTGCGAGTGCGAATCCTGCTTTTGCCAAGCCCCATTTCCAGGAGAAGTATCAACAAGCGGTGGCGCGCGGGGATAGTTTATACACACTTCAACTTTATGCCGAAAGTGCGGTGGTTTATCGACAAGCTTTGGAGATGGATTCGAGTGCGGCACAACTCTGGTACAAGCTTGGGCAAGCTGCGGCAGCTTCGCGCGATTCAGGCGCGGCGTCTTACTATTTTTATGGCGCCAAAGATCGTGATCTCATCCCGTTCCGCGCCAGTGAAGAGGTGAATCAAATCATCCGCACCGCAGCGCAGCAACAGCGGGTGCCGTTGGTGAATATGCAAGCCGCTTTTACGCAACACTCGCCACAGGGGCTCATTGGCAGCAATATTATGGTTGATCATCTTCACCCTGACCCCAACGGCTACTTTCTGATGGCGACAATTTTTTATCAAGCTATTGACGCGCTCAAGCTGCTAAAAAACCCCGAGGTGAATTTTCAACCTGCAACGACGCCTTATTTTGTAACAGATTTGGATTGGGACATCGGCCGGCTTAAAATTCTTGACATGACGCATCGCTGGCCTTTTCCGGAAAAACCGGTGACGTTTGACGATTACCAATCTTACGGTGATCCGGCGGCCACGGCGATTGCCAAAGCTTATTTATTGGTGGATAACGTGTGGTCACGCGCCCATTACAAAATGGCAGAAGAGTATTTCCGCCGAAAAGAGTATGAACGGGCGCGCCAGGAATATCTCGCGGTCAGCGTGTTTGCCCCAGATGATCCTTACCCGTTGCAACAAGTGGCGAAAACCTACGAAGTCGAGGGCGCGTGGCCTCAACGCGAAATCTACTTAAGAAAAACATTGCCGTTGTCGGCGCAGCCCGGCATGATCTTCTATCAAATCGCTATGGCGCAATGGCAACAAAAGAGCTTCGCTGCGGCTTGCGAATCGATGGCCAAGGCGTTAACTTTTTCTGATTTGAACGCCGCCCAGAGAAAAAACGCCCGTTATTATTTGGCGGGATTTTATGCAGAGGCCAAGGACCTTGCACGGGCGCGGGAAATTCTGATTGCCCTTTTGCGGGATGATCCGGGGTTTCAGCCGGCGCGGATTTTTTTGCAAAAACTGCAGCTCTAATTCAGGTTTCCTTGCAAAAGCGTTGTACCGTTGATTTTTCTTGTTTTTAGGTGAAAAATTATCAAATTTAGAAAAATGATTATCAAATCAATAAGCCGTTACTTATCAATTTGATAAACTTTATGCCGCTCCCCTCAGATTATCCAGCCTAATTCATTGTATTTTCAATCAGAACTTCTTAACGCAACGTGGCGCAGTTTTTGTTAAAATATTGAGTCATGGCATTGGCTGTTTTCCTCAGATCATACAGATCACGCTTAAGATTTATCCGCAAAAGAACGGAAAGATTTTCATCTCGCATATTGCTCTTCTTACACCGATGAGGAAGTAAAATGAAAAAGCCGGTTCATGGTTTCATAGGTTTGCTGGGCGCGATGGCGGCAGTGCTCGTTTTTGCCGCCGATAACGAGCCGCGCCAGCCGAATATTGACGCACGAGTGGCAGCGTTGCTGGCCAAGATGACACTTGAAGAAAAAGTCGGGCAAATGACGCAAGTGACTATTGATGTGGTGGCCAACATGAACCGAACCCCTGGAGGCTGGCAACATCTGGATCCGGAAAAACTCCGCATCGCGATTGTCAAGCACCATGTCGGCTCGATTTTGAATGTGATGGGTTCAGCTTATTCGATTGACAATTGGCATGAGATCATCACGAAAATCCAAGATGTGGCCACCAAGGAGACGCGTCTGAAGATTCCAATTCTTTACGGCATCGACGCGGTTCATGGCGCGAATTACACCACCGGCGCAACGATATTCCCGCAAAATTTAGGCATGGCTTCCACCTGGAATTCCGAGTTGATGAAAAGAGACGGGGAAATCACCGCTTACGAAGTGCGCGCCAGCGGCATCCCGTGGAATTTTAATCCGGTGTTGGATATTGGGCGGCAACCGTTATGGCCGCGACTCTTCGAAACCTTTGGTGAAGATCCGTACTTGGCTTCAACTATGGGGGCTGCTTATATCAAAGGGTTGGAAGGTGATAACAATTCGATCAACCAAAAAGACAAAGTTGCTTCGTGTCTCAAACATTATTTAGGTTACAGCTTGCCGTTGACCGGTGAAGATCGCACGCCCGCCTACATTCCGGAAATTTCATTGCGGGAAAACGTTCTGCCGTCCTTTGCCGCCGCGATTGCCGCCGGCGCGCAGACGGTGATGATCAACTCGTCGGAAATCAACGGCGTGCCGATACACGCCAGCCATTATTATTTGACGGAGTTACTACGTGGGGAACTGGGTTTTAAGGGTTTGGCGGTTTCGGATTGGCAGGACATTATTAATTTGTACACGCGCGAGAAAGTCGCGGCCACACCCAAAGACGCGGTCAAACAAGCCGTGATGGCCGGTGTCGATATGAGTATGGTGCCGTTAGATTTTAGTTTTTATGATTTGCTGCTCGAACTGGCGCGTGAAGGCGGGGTGCCGGTTGCGCGGATTGATGAAGCCGTGAGCCGTATCTTGCGGTTGAAATTTGCCTTGGGGCTTTTTGAGCAAGCTTATCCCGATCAATCACTCAAAGCCCAATTTGCCTCGCCGGAATTTAGAAAGATCGCGTTACAAGCGGCACAAGAGTCGGTCATTTTATTGAAAAACCAAAACAACCTTTTGCCACTCGCGCCCGGCGTCAAAATTTTAGTAGCCGGCCCCACTGCTACGAAACTAACGGCGCTCAACAGCGGCTGGACGATTACATGGCAGGGCAATGATGAAACCCTGTATCCAAAAGATCGCGACAATATTTTGCAGGCTATTGAAAAACGATTTGGCAAAAGCAATGTCACGTATGTTCCCGGTGCAGATTTTAAAAAAGAGCTTGATATCAGCGCAGCCATCAATGCGGCCAAGTCTGCCGAGGTGATCGTTCTCTGCTTGGGAGAAGATGCTTATTGCGAAACCCCGGGCAACATCTCTGATTTGGTATTACCTGTTGAGCAAGTGAAATTGGCCCAGGCTCTCCAGCAAACTGGAAAGCCAATCATTTTGATTATGGCCCAAGGTCGTCCGCGCCTCATCCGTGAAATCGAAGCGAAGAGCAACGCCATCATCGCGGCTTTTTGCCCTGGCATGGAAGGGGGGACGGCTCTTGCCGACGTGCTGGCCGGTGAAGTGAATCCTTCCGGCAAACTCCCGGTGACTTATCCACGCTATCCGAATGATTTGACCTTGTATGACCATAAATTCAGCGAAAATGTCGACGGTTCCCTGGGCTACAACCCGCAATTTCCATTTGGTTTTGGTTTAAGTTATACTACCTTTGCATACAGCGATTTGGTTTTGGCTAAGGCTAAGCTGAAAAAAGGCGAGGAATTGCAGTTGCGGGTGACGGTTAAAAATACCGGCAGTCGCCCGGGAAAAGAAATCGTCCAACTTTATTTAACCGATTTCGTGGCGTCCATCACCCCGTGCAACAAAAGGCTGAAACGGTTCACTAAAATCGTGCTGGCCCCCGGTGAAAGCAAGACAGTTAGTTTTGCATTGCAAGCTAAAGATTTTTCTTTCATTGGCCGCGACAACAAGCCAACGATAGAACCGGGTGAGTTTCAGGTGTCAATTGGTCAACTTGCGCAAAAATTCACTTTGGAATAAATGAGTCATCAACCACCCGGACGCTTGGCTTCGCGAGTTTGACGCCATGCAAAATTGCAGCGAAAACTCCAATAACCGCGCGTGGATGGTAAGCCGTGATCAGGCGAGGAGGTGATCATCGAAAAATGGCGTGATCTATTTCTACAATCAATTTTTAAAATTGTGTTAAGCTGTCCAACTCTTATTTGTGGAGGATAGTGATGAAACACTACCTTTGGTTACTGCTGTTTGTGCTCGTTCCTTGCCTTGCCTCTGGGCAGCAAGTGTTGGAGACCTTCGATACTGCGCCGGATTCGGGATATTGGTTTTTTGAACACGTGTCCAGTTCCACGCAAACCTTTACGAATCTGACCTACGGGAGTGCTCAAGTCAAGCAGGGCACCGGCTCTCTTAAAGTTGACTACGCCATTCAAGGCACGGAGAGCTATGGCGGTTATGCGAATGTCATGCATGGGGCGCCGGGAACCGAGTTATTCGATTTTTCACCTTATACCCATTTGAAGATGTGGTATTACAATGCCACGCCGCAAAGCAAAGCGGGTACAACTCATATTCGCGTTCTTTTAAAAGATATGAGCAATGTTCCCGTTGCCAATCGGGACATGGCGGACATCGCCTCGAAGGCCGAGTTCTGGTATTCACACTTCTTCATTCTGGACTCTCAGCCGGGGTGGAATGAACTGGTGTTGCCGTTGGTTGATATTCAACAACAATCGGATCAAGGCTTATGGCGTCCAGGATGGGCTGGGGTTGCCGGCAATAATACACTTGATTTGGATGCGATCAAAGCGTATAAAGTCGAATGGTCGATTGACGCCTCGGTCTATGACGCCTCCAACCCACAAAATTCCGGCATCTCTGCCGGAACGATTTATTTTGATCATCTCCAGCTCACCGGCCATGCTTATCCGGTAATCAATTATTTTGACAGCACCGCCGCCAAAAAGAACTACACATTTGCCGGCACCGGCACCAGCAGCATCACCGTCGCGGACAATAAGCAAAATGCTTTGGAAGATGCCGCCACGCAAGTTGATTGGAAAATCGACGCCGATCAGGGATTTGGCGGCTTTGCCAGCATGACGTTCTCGGCAACGGATTTCCTGCCGGACATGACGGGTAATACTCATCTCTCACTCAAGTACAACAATCTGGTGGCTTCCGATCAACCTGGCAATGTCGTGTTCCGGGTCCAATTGCACGAATATAGTCAGGGTGATACTCAGGAAGAAGTTTGGTTCTATGAAACCAAGGCCGTGTTAGATAGTGCCGCGGGCTGGCATCGGTTAATGATTCCACTGGATGACCGTGGCCCAGGCCCGGCGCCGAATGACCAGGGCTTTTCGAATCCGGGCTGGGGTGGCGTTCCCGGAAACAGCAAATTGGATTGGAACAAGGTCAAGAGATACGAATTTGCATTTTCGGCAGCGCGTCAAGGCACGATCTCGAAAGGCACCATTCTTTTTGACAATCTTGAACTGTATGGCAAACGCCAAACCGATTTTACGGCGCCGACCGCGCCGAAAGGGGTTGCCGGCGTTGCCGATGCCACCGGCAAATTCAACTTGATTATCTGGCAAGACGTGCCGGATGAAGCCGGCGAAAAATACACGGTCTATGCCAGCACGAAACCCATCATCGATGTCAAAGCCGCCGGAGTTGAAGTTCTTGCTGATGGGGTCGTGGAGAATACGCAGACCTTTGTGCACTATCTGCTGGCGCCGCTGCAAGACAAGTCGGTGTCATATTATTATGCCGTTGGCGCCATTGATAAGGTTGGCAATATTGGCCCGGCAGGCGTTTCCACGACAGCCGTGGTGAACACAGCGAAGGGAATGCCAACGATCTCGCTCAAACCACCGGCTAATTTTACTGCCGATGGAAATTTAGCCGAATGGGAAAACAGCGGCATTAAACCTTTCGTTTTCAAAAAGTCCACGAGCCATGTCGGCCTGGGCACTTTTGATAACGATGATGATTTAAATATCACCATGTACATGGCGATAGACAAGCAGTATCTCTACCTCGCGGCAGATGTAATCGATAACGTTTACTCTTATGATCCGTCCGGCAACTGGTACGAAGACGACGCCATCGAGATGTTCTTCGGATTGTATGATGGCCGGCCCGGCCCGCCGCATCTTGCGAGGCTGCGCGGCGAAAAACCGGATTATGCGCTGCAATTCCGCTTCGACGGCTTGGTGCTGGCCGACGATGGCAATCGCGTCATCTACAACCGGGATTCGACCAACTACCACTTCGAAGCTTTGGGCGCTGCCGATTATATCATCGAAACCCGCATCCGACTGAGCGACATCCGGTTCGGCGATGATCTTTTGTTTGTGCCGGTGAATGGAACGAGACTTCCGCTGGACTTCTCGATCCATGATTCTGACGGCCCCAATGTCCGCGACGGCGTGATGAGCTTGTCGCCGATCAACAATGACAATTCTTGGTCGTCGCCGCGTAATTGGACTTACGTTTGGGTCGGTGATCAAGAATTTCCGACCGGAGTTGCTGAAGATCGCAACGACGGCGTACCGCTTTCTTACAATTTGAGCCAAAATTATCCCAACCCGTTTAATCCGACAACGAGAATCAATTATGCGATCCGCAAAGCGGGTTTGGTGAAAGTTGTGCTTTACAATGCACTGGGCCAAAAAGTTCAAACCTTGCTCAACGAAATTCGACCGGCTGGCAATTATACGCTGGAAGTCCAGGGAAATAATCTGCCGTCTGGCATTTATTTCTATCGAATTCATGCTGGGGAGTTTGAGCAAACCAAGAAGATGTTATTGATGAAGTAACCAGACGTCAGTAATCAGTGGTCAGTGATCAACCGCACTGGCCGCTGATTACTGCTTATTAAACATCGAATCCAGATGCAGGATGAAGTTATGCGCAATTGTGAACGGGTCAGATTTTTTGTCAGAACGACGCTGGTGTATCTGTTCCTAATTTCATCCCAAAGTTCTGTGGCGCAAATTGCCACGCTGGATGCTACATTGCAAATTCGCACGGTGGATGGCATCGCCGTTCCTTATCAAAATGGCATGCCGCTGCCGGCCTTCGAGAAGCAGAAACGCACGACGCTCAGCCTTAGCGGCCAATGGCGCAAGCAGCGCTTTGCAGCCGATCATGATTTAACGCTGAAAAGACGCGATGCGACCGGCTATGCGGAATTGTTGGCCGAAGCCGCCGATCGTTTTAAGCCCGAGTATGACGACAGCAATTGGCCGACTTTGCAGATTCCGGGGGTTGAAAATACGCTCAATGCTTACGAGAAACGACCGGAGTATTATCAAGACGGCGTGTGGTATCGGCGTACTTTCACAGTTCCGGCGGCACAGCGCGGCAAATTTGCCAAACTCATGTTTTATGCCGTCAATTATGTTGCCGATGTGTGGTTAAATGGCAATTATATCGGCTATCACGAAGGTGGTTACACTTCCTTTGCTTTCGACGTTTCCAGTGCCATCAAATATGACAGCGTCAATGTTCTCGCCGTGCGCGTCGATAATCCGCCATGGGGAACCCGAAACGATATTATCCCGTACTCACGCGTAGATTGGTTTAATTACACCGGAATTATCCACGAGGCTTATTTAGAGTTTTCCGATCCGGTGGCGGTGATGCGCGCCGATGTCGTGCCGCAGCATATCAATGGGAAAATCCAAACGACCATCACGCTGTTGAATGCGTCGGCCACGGCGCAAAATGTGAATGTTCGCGTCGAAGTCTACGCTGCCAAAATTGACTCGCAAAACCTTCGTGCCGAAAAAGCTTCAGAGATCATTGGGGCTTTGGCCGCGGTTTCCGGGCAAACGCAAATTTCTTTCACGGCGCCGGCACGAGAGGCGAAGGTTTGGAGAACGGCTTTGACGGTGCAAAATCCTCAACTCTGGTCGCCGAAAACGCCGAATCTTTATGTTTTGCATGTCACCGTTTCCCAAGCCGGCCAGACGATGGACGAGTTTTTTACGCAATTCGGCATTCGCACGGCCAAAACTTCCGGCTTTCAGTTTTTGCTCAACGAAAAACCGGCTTTCTTGGTTGGCGCCGCCCGCCATGAAGACCATCCCACGTACGGACGCAGCCTTCCCACCACCACGATTTTCGACGACTTGGTGAAAATCAAAAATCTCAACGCCAATTGGCTGCGGACGGCGCATTATCCGAATCATCCATTCACTTATATCGCTGCCGATCGCTTGGGCTTGGTGGTAATGGAAGAAATTCCCCTGTGGCAGTTCGATGTAGCGGTGGCTTGGGTGCTGCAAAATTTGATTCGGCACATTCACGAGCAAATGTTCAAAGAAATGGTGTTTCGCGATTATAATCGCCCGTCGATTGTGCTCTGGAGCACCAACAATGAATGTTTGGATGTTGACAATCGAAAAATTTTTGTCCAACGTGTTCATCAAGAGTTGGACAGCCTGTACCCGGATGGCCGGTTGCTTGGGCAATCGGCGGCAGCGGATCGGCCCGGGCCGCATGATCCCTCGCAAACGGTCAGCGATTTCGCCGGCTGGACGATGTATTTCGGCATTTTTTACGGCAAAGCGGCCTATACGGAAACCAAATACTTCCTGGTTGATGCCAATCTGTACCATCCACAAAAACCCATTCTCAACACCGAGTTTGGTTACTGGTCATCGGAAAATGGCTCGACCGCCGGCACGCAAGTTCAAATTTTTCGAGATACGTTTCAAGCGTTGAAACAGCGGGCGGCCATGGATAGTTTGGGCAATTATGATTGTTGTGGTTACTTGATGGCAGCCACTTGGTGGTGCGCATTTGATTGGTACCGCATGACCGAAGGTTTCCAGAGCATGGGAGTTTTGCGCATGGATCGCGTGACGGAAAAGCAGGTGACCCCAGTGTTGCGCGCGGCCTATCTGCCTTATTTTAAATCCGGCGGGATAACGACCGAGGTGCAAGATCGAAGCGCGGCGACGGCGTTCATGCCACAGGGCTTCGGGTTGCAGCAGAATTATCCAAATCCGTTTAATCCGAGTACAAACATCAGTTTTTCGGTGCGCGAACGAACGCCTGTCAAACTCGCAGTTTGGGATATGTTGGGAAAAGAGGTTGCCATATTGGTGGATGAAATAAAAGATCCGGGCTATTACCGTGTGACCTTCTCTGCGGCCCGTCAAGAGCGGAATTTGCCGAGCGGCGTTTATTTTTATAAATTGGTGACAAATGAATTTACCGATGTGAAAAAAATGATTTTGCTAAGATAGTTCGTAGTTTCGCCTTTAAGCGTTGATCTTCCGGTTAAGCTCGAACGCCTGAAGACGCCACTACCAACATGTTACGAATAATTGTTGAGAATCAAGGAACACTAAAATGGCTCCATTCAAAACAAAAGTAAGTTGGCCTCTCCCTGCTCTCCTCGCGCTCATTTTTACCGCTGGTTTGTTGAACGCGCAAACCACCGGCAAGATTGCCGGCAAAGTGCTTGATCAAAAGTCCGGTGATGGCCTGCCGGGGGCGAACGTTATGCTCGAAGGCACTAGCCGTGGCGCGGTGAGCGATCTCAACGGCGACTTTTACCTCATTAATATCTCACCGGGTACCTACACTATTAAAGTTCATTTGATTGGCTACGAACCGGTTCGGGTTGAAAAGTTGCATGTCTCGGTTAATCGGACTTCCAACGTCGAAGTGAAATTAAAAGAGACAACGTTAGAATTGGGCGAGGAGGTTGTGGTCACCGCGGAAAAAATTGCCCTTAAAAAAGACCAGACCAGTTCGGTGCGCAATGTCTCCGCCGATCAGATTGCCTCGCTGCCGGTGGAAAGCCTTGGCGCCGTCATCAGTTTGCAGCCCGGGGTTGTTGCCGGCCATTTTCGCGGCGGCCGCATGACTGAGGTGGCTTATCTCGTCGACGGCTTGCAAGTCGATGAAGCTTTTGGCGGCGAAGGGAAAACGGTTGATCTCGAGCCGGAAGCCATTCAAGATCTGGAAGTGATTACCGGAACGTTCAACGCCGAATACGGTCGCGCCATGAGCGGTGTGGTCAATGCGGTCACCAAAACCGGCGGCGCTGATTTTCACGGCGCGGTTTCCGCTGATCTTGCCAACTACTTTACGCCTCATAAAGATATTTTTATCGGGCTAAAAGATAGCGAGTTGGATCGCAATCAAGATTATAAACTGCAACTCAGCGGCCCTTTGCTGACGAACAAATTGACCTTTTTCACCAATTTTCGTTATCAGAATTATAAAAACCATCTCAATGGCATTCGCCGCTTTAATGTCACCGACCTGAGCAACTTTCAAGGCGATGATCCTTCTCAGTGGTTCTCGCAACATACCGGTGACAGCGCCATGGTCTCCATGAATGGATCGGAAAACGTTTCTTTTACCGGCAAACTATCGACAAATATCTTTAAAAGTTTCCGCGTGTCTCTGCTGTATACGCTGAACGATGATGAATGGCACAATTACAATCACGCGTATAAATTCAATCCGAACGGCATGGCCACAGCGTATCGCAACACGGATATGTTTTCGTTGCAACTGAACCACTTGTTATCTAACCGCGCGTTCTACGAGATCAAGCTCTCTTATATTGACAATTATAACGGTTACTACCTCTATAAAAACCCGCTGGATTCCCGCTATGTCAACGATATATATCTTTATAACGATGGCCCCAATTTTTTCACCGGCGGACAGGACAAGGCTCACTCCGAACGAACTTTGAAAGATTTTAACGCCAAATTTGATGTGTCTTGGCAGTTGAATAAGCATCACAGTCTTAAAAGCGGTGTTTTGTTGACGAATCACGATTTGGACAATAGTGAAGTGCAAATCCGCAATTTCTATGCGGGCACCGATAGCGAGAGTGTGCGTTACGTGCCGGTGGTGTTACCGGATTCCACGATCTACTCGGATATCTATCGGGTGAAACCGCGCGAATTCTCCGCGTATTTGCAGGACAAGATGGAATACGAAGAGATGGTGGTTAATTTTGGCGTGCGCTATGACTATTTCGACCCCAACACGACCTACCCGTCGGATCGCCGCAATCCGGCGAATCAACTTGGCGCGCCGGTCGCGCAGTCAAGTTATCCCAAATCCAAACCTCAGACGCAAATCAGCCCGCGATTAGGATTATCTTATCAGTTGAGCGATTTTGCGCTGCTGCACTTTAGCTACGGCCACTTCTTTCAAATGCCGCCGATGTATGCGCTTTATCAGAATCATTCGTTGCAAGTGCCGCCCGGTGATTATCAAACGACGATGGGCAATGCGCAAATCAAGGCCGAAAAAACCGTGCAATATGAAATCGGGCTTTGGCAGCAAATTCATGAGGGCATGGGCGTAGAAGTCTCGCTCTTTTACCGGGATATTTATGATTTATTGAGCGCCCAGGTTTTCAGCACCTACAATCAGATCCAATACGGCCTTTACTCCAACAAAGATTACGGCAATGCCAAGGGCTTGGAACTCAAATATGATTTTGTGCGCGGCCCATTGAATATCAACCTCAATTACACCCTGCAATTCACGCGTGGCAATGCCGATAATCCGACCTTCACGTTCACGCGCGCCGGCAACAGCCAGGATCCTATTCCCACGCTCATTCCAATGAGTTGGGATCAACGCCACACAGTGAATGCCACCGTCGGTTATAACACCAGAAGATATGGCATGACGATGATCGGCTATGTTAATTCCGGCACGCCTTACACCTGGGCGCCGTTGTCGGAAAGTTTGCTTTCGCGGGTCAATCTGTATCCGAATAATGCCAAGCAACCGAGCCAATACAATGTTGACTTGACCGGTTACTACAACCTCCGCGCCATTGGCGGCGTGGACTTGCGCTTGACGCTTTCGGTTTATAATGCGCTGGATCGACTCAATGAAGTTGGAGTCAATTCGCAAACTGGCCGCGCTTACACCGCGATTGTCCGCGACACGGACTTGGCTGGCTACCGCAGCGATTTCAGCGAGTTTATTGATACCGTGCACAATCCGGGAATGTACTCGACACCGCGGTATGTGAAACTGGGCTTGGGCGTTGCGTTTTAAAAATTCGTACTTCTACGCATACTCTAACTCGCCTTTTATGACGCTTAGATTAGAGAATGAGTAAGAGTAAGAGATAAAGGATGGTTAAAGGTTCAAGGCAATAATTTCATCAAGTTTTCAAACTTGGATAACAGGGCTTATGAAAAAAATCACCATGAGTTTGCGGCTTGTTTTCATTTTGACAATATTTTCTGCCGTTTCCGTGTTGGGACAAGGCCGGCCGTATGAAGGGCCGGAAGATCCTCCGGGTGATATTGCGGCTGAGCGCGAAGGCTTCATGACCGGCAATCGCGTCTTCTTGTATTTTCGCAATACCACCGAGCTTTCGGATTGGCCGCGCGTGGACGTCTCCCGCTGGCCCAACAATGAAAACGGCACCAAAATGTTAGACGGCATCGGCCTGCTTATTGGTGCACGGGTTTATATCGCGAATGACTCGACGCCGGTCACCGATCCCATTCAAATCCGCACGCGCCGTGATTTGGATACGCTCCATTTCTTGCAGACCAGTTATCGTGAAGAAATGGATCGTGATCCTACCGGCACCGTCGAGTGGGGATTTTATCCGATCTTTGGCTATTTCAATGAGCTCAGTGAATATCCCGCCATGAGCAACCGCGTAAGTTCGTGGCCGACTGCCGGGTGGCCTTCCATTGGCACGAGCAAAAAATGGCACGGTGAATGGAATGGCCGCTTTGGCCGCGGGGTGATTTATGCGGATTTGGAAACTTTCTTTGTCGTCAATGATGCACAGGATCAAGAATACCTGGGTCCGGAAGATCGTGTGAGATACTTTCCGCGACCGGGCAGATTTATCGGTGATAATTATCCGACGGTTTCAATTCAGAAAGGCAAACCGTGGGGCGGTATCGGCGTTCGCGTCGAACAACGCGGCTTTCAATGGAACAATCCGCAAGCGCGTGACGCGATTTTTTGGGAATACACCATTGCCAACGTTTCTGAATATGACCTGCCGGAAGTGGCTTTTGGTTATTGGGTGGACAATGCCATTGGCGGTGATGGCGCTGATGATGAGGTTGGCTTCTTCGACAAACAAATCGACATGGCTTATTCGTGGGACGTGAATGGCATCGGCACTGCCGGCTTAGTGCCCGGCACCATGGGATTTGCCTATTTGGAAAGCCCGGGCTTGGCCTTCGAAGGCAATGACAATGATGACGACGGTCTGACTGATGAAAAAAGGGATAACCCGGCCACGCGTATTATCGGCCCGACCGAGGGTATCACGAATCTGAGCAATTTTTTGAAAGTGTATAAATTAACTGTAGACGATTTACGTCCGCATTGGGACGCCGATGAAGATCAAGATTGGCAAGACGGCGAGGATCGGAACGGCGACGGTATTTACCAGATCAGCGAATTTTCCGGCGATGATGTCGGCCTCGATGGCGTTGGGCCGAATGAATTGAATTATACCGGCCCGGATCAGGGAGAGTGCAACCATCAACCGGATTTTGTCGAAGGGGTAGGTTGTGAGCCTAATTTTGCAGTCACGGATGTGACCGAATCGGATATGATCGGCCTCACGGCTTTTCGCTTGTTTCGGGTGCCCAGCCACTCTTCGGAATTTCGCTGGTTCCGCGGCGATCGCTCGATGTGGGACGTGATCGGCCAAGATTCATTGGTGACGTTTTTCGGCAGTATCTCTAACTTGGTCGAGGTTTTTGCGTCCGGCGTCTTTCCCCTCTACAAAGGCCGAACCGAGCGCGTCTCGATGTCGGAATTGCATTCTTATGATCCGCTCAATGGCTTGCAATCCGATACGCATTCGGCGCCGGCGCTCTTTGAGCAAAAACGCATTGTTCAGGTAATTTATGAAAAGGATTATCGCTTTGCGCAACCTCCGATGACGCCCACATTGCAAGCGACGCCGGGCGATGGGTTTGTGACTTTGACTTGGGATAATGCCGCCGACACGAGAACCCGCGATCCTTTTATTGGCAATGTCAATGATTTTGAAGGTTACAAACTCTTTCGCGCCACCGACAAAAGATTTTCCGACGCCGAAGTCATCACCGATGGCTTCGGTACGCCGGTGCTCAAAAAGCCGATCTTTCAATGCGATTTGATCGACAATAAGCTCGGCTTCACAAATTTTGGCCTGGTCAATGGCGTCGGTTATTATTTAGGCGCGGATAACGGCATTGTGCATTTCTTTATAGATAATACCGTGCAAAACGGCCGCACGTATTATTATGCCCTGGTGGCTTATGATTACGGCGCGCCCAATATCGGCCCGGGCATCGCGCCTTCGGAAAACACCACCATCATCGAGTTGGATGAGCAAACCGAAGAAGTGCGCGATTTTGGCAAAAATGTCCAAATTGTTACGCCGCATCAAAAAGCCGCCGGTTACGTGCCACCCTTGCTGGGTGACGTCGTTGATCATACGGCTTTCGGTTATTCGCCCATTGTGCCGCAAGTTCTCGCGACAGGCGATTTGAAAGTCGGGCATACTTATAAAGTCAAATTTCGCGTTGACACACTCTTTAGCGTGCCTGACTACAATAATGGTTATCTTTATACCAATAATGGCATTTTCATCTATGATGTCAACGCCAACAATCAGTTGGTTTATCAAGAAACGCCGGAAAAATATGCCTTCGAAAATTTGGTTTATAATGACTCGACCAAATACTGGCATTTCAATCTCTCGGGAGCATTGACGACGGATATTTTTGATGGCCTACGCTTGACATTGCAAGAACCCATCGCGACCGCGTCATACGATCTGCTTAATTCCGGGTGGTTGGTGGGCAGATCCAATCTCAGAATCACGCCGACGGTCAAAGAATCCACATACTTTCCGTGGGATTATGACATCGTCTTTACCAATAACTCGGCGGCCTACCAGACCAAAGTCACCACGAGGACGATGCGCAATGAGTTTGATAGCCGCATTGCCAGCAGCCAATTACTCCTAAATCAGCAGTTCAATTTTTATGTGGTGAATAAACTGTTCAAAGAATCCACGGGTGATTTTGAGAAAATGGATTTGGTCGTTCAAGACATGAATCTCAATGGGCAATTTGATATTTTGAACGATCGCATTTTGGTGGGGCCGTTGACGAAATCCGGACGCTGGGCCGGAACCGCGTTTATCCTCGATTTTCGCGCGATCGGTGATGTCTCCCAACTGCCGAAACCTGATGATATCTACCGCGTCACCTTCCAGCGGCCGTTTTCAGCGCTTGATTCGTTGCAATTCAAAGTCAAGGAGCCGGAAAGCAACTTGGATGTGAAAGCATTGAAAAGCACGATGCAAGACATCAAAGTGGTGCCCAATCCCTATGTCATGACCAATGAAATGGAGCCGGCAGTCTCGAATCCATATTTGAATCAGCGCCGGCGCATTTTATTTACCCATTTGCCGGCATTGTGCACAATCAAAATTTTCACGGTCAGCGGCATGTTGGTGGATGAGATCGCGGTTAACAATTCGGCGGAAAACGGCGCGGTGCATTGGGATCTGAAAACCCGCGAGGGCTTGGATATCGCTGCCGGCATGTATATTTATTACGTAAAAGCCGCTGCCACCGGCGATGAAAAAATCGGCAAATTCGCGGTGATTAAGTAGCA
>CAYZFF010000021.1:0-5851 GCA_964477305.1 uncultured Cytophagia bacterium | reverse complement strand
CAATTCCGTGCTGGCACAAAAACCTTACCGCGTGGGAACGACGACTGCCAGTTTTCTTGAGATCGGTTACGGCAGCGCGGGCAGCGCGATGGGTGATGCTTACGTGAGTGTCGCCCGGGATCTCTCCGCGCAGTACTGGAATCCGGCCGGGCTGGCTTTTATGGAACAAAACGAAGCGCAATTTGTGCGGCAACCGTGGCTCGCCGACATCGCCAGCACCTTTGCTGGCGTAGGGTTGGTACTGCCGGAAATTGGCACGTTGGCGCTGGGGTTTTACCACATTGATTTTGGCCAACAGGAAGTTACAACCATTCAACAGCAAGAAGGCACCGGCGAGATGTTTACGGCCAGCGATTTTGCGTTGGCGCTTTCCTACTCGCGACGGCTTACCCATTGGTTCGCTTTTGGCGCCTCGGCGAAATATGTGTCCTCGCAAATCTGGCATTCCAATGCCAGCGCCATGGCGATTGATTTAGGCGTGCAGCTCAACACGGATTTTCTTTCGATGACGGGCGAGCGCGAAAACGGCATGAGTATCGGCATGAGCATCTCCAATTATGGCACCCGCATGAAATATAATGGAACGGATTTGATCAATCCGATTGATATTCTGCCGAATGAAAGAGGTAATTTTAAAGACACCCCCGGCCAATTTCGCCTGGATCAATGGGAGTTGCCGTTGATTTTTCGGCTGGGAGTATCGATTCAGCCTATTGTTGCAGGCCGCTCGCGCTTGATTCTTTCCGCTGATGCGCTACATCCCAACAACAATAGCGAGTCAGTTAATCTCGGCGCGCAATATCACTATAAGATGCCCGGCGCCGGCACATTTTATCTGCGCGGCGGCTACAAGGCGCTGTTCATGAACGAATCGGAGTATGGTCTCACCTTGGGCGGTGGCGCCGAAATCCGCATGATGCACAATCTCGCCCTGCAAGTCGATTATGCTTATCGCGGGATCGGCATTCTTGGGCAGGCGCATTCATATTCTTTCGGGGTGAAGTTTTAACATGAAATTGCGCCTCGAGCGAGTTTTTTCAGCCTGCGTCGCAAATGATTAAATCAGCCATCGGAGGCGCGATGCGATCACGACTCCTTTTTTTTATTGCCGCTGCTCTCCTCCACGCCAATGTCAGCCTCTCGCAATTCATGCGCGCCGAGGGCAAAGCGATTGTCGACGCCAACGGTAAACCCGTTTTGTTGCGCGGCCTCGGCCTCGGTGGTTGGCTGGTGCCCGAAGGCTACATGTTACATATTCCCGGTCGGGGCTCACCGTCTTCCATTCGCAATCTGATTTTGGATTTGCTCGGCGCCGCCGATACGGAACGCTTTTATCAGCTTTATCGCGCCAACTACGTCAACGCCAACGATCTTCGGCAAATCGCCGCGTGGGGATTCAACAGCATTCGGCTGCCTTTCCATTATGAAATGCTCTCGCCGCCGGATCAACCCGGAGTCTTTCTGGAGTCCGGCTTTCAAGTGCTCGATTCGCTGATTGTTTGGAGCAAGCGCAATCAGATGTATGTCATTCTTGATATGCACTGCGCGCCGGGCGGACAAAACGATCAGAATATCAGCGACAGTGACGGCGAAGCCAAATTGTGGACTGTCCCGTCGAATCAAGATCGAACCGTTGAAATTTGGAAAAAGATTGCCGCGCGCTATGCAACCGAGCCGTGGGTGATAGGTTACGACTTGCTCAATGAGCCGGTGATGCCGAGCGGGTTCTCGAATTTTGATCTCAGAAGTCTTTATCGCCGCCTCGCGCTGGCGATCCGCGAAGTTGATCCCAACCACATTCTTTTTATTGAAGGCGGAAATTTCGCCACCGATTTTAATAACCTCACTCCACCGCTGCTCTACGGCACCAACATCGTGTACAGTTTTCACAAGTATTGGAGCGAGACTTCTAAAGCGACGATTCAAGATCTGCTCAATCTGCGCGACAATTGGAACGTGCCATTGTGGATGGGCGAATCCGGTGAAAATTCCAATCCGTGGTTTTATGAGACCATCAAGCTGTTGGAAGAAAATAACATCGGCTGGTGTTGGTGGACGCACAAGAAAATCCAAACCACCACCAGTCCGTTGTCGGCGCCGATCACGGCAAATTATCAACGCGTGTTGGATTATTGGAACAGCCAAGCCAGCCGGCCTTCACAAGTCTTTGCACGCGACGCGCTGTGGGGCATGGCCGAAAATCTGGCGCTGGAGAAATGCGAGCCGCATCCGGATGTTTTGCGCGCGCTGTTTGACCGTGACTTTAACATCCGGGTCAAACCATTTGCAACGCATGAAATTCCCGGCACGATTGATTGCAACGAGTACGATTTCGGCAATGCGGAAATAGCGTATCACGATCAAGATTACAAAAGAGTGCGCTGGGATATTTTTCAGCCGTGGAACAGCGGCAGCGAGTTTCGCAACGATGGCGTCGATCTCGAAAAGAGCAGCGATGCCGCGGGCGCCAAATACAGTATCGGCTGGATTACCAACGGTGAATGGTTGAAATATACTGTCACCGTCAAGCAGGCTGGAATTTATGATGTCCTCTTTCGAGTGGCGAGTCTCTCCGGTGGCGGTATACTTAAACTCGCGCTTAACGGGCAAGAGTTGACCTCAAACATTGCGGTTCCCCGCACGAACGGCTGGTATTCCTGGGCGACATTAAGCGTGTCTAATATCGTGCTTCCCGCCGGTGAGCAGACTTTGACGTTGCTTTTTGTCAATGCGGGATTCAACATTAATCAGATGAAATTTGTTTTAAAAGCGGCAACCGGAGTTGAAAACACTCCTCACGGCGCCGTTGTTAAAGAATATCTGCTGCACCCCAATTATCCGAATCCATTCCGCATTGCCCAATCTCTGGCCAAGTCCTCGGGCCGTAGACTGAACGAGACGACGATCTCCTATTCTTTGCCGGTTGCAACCTCAGTCATTTTAAAAATCTATAATTTAAACGGACAAGAAGCTCGACTCTTGGTGAATGAATATCAAGACGCAGGCCTTCACTCGTTGCAGTGGGATGGTAAGAATGAACTGGGCATTGCCGTTGCGGCTGGTGTTTATCTTTACGTCTTGCAAGCGGGTAGCCAACGATTGGTGCGAAAGTTGGCCGTCTTGTAATAAAAGCTTTTTATCGAGCACAAGCGCATAAAATTTTACGAACCACAAAGACACGAAAGCACAAAATCTTTACAATATGTGGCAACGTTTATACTCTCTATTTTTGCACGCCAGCATCGCTGCTTTTATTGGGCTGTTGATTTTGCGCTGTGGCAAAAAGGATGAATCAATTCCAGAAACTCTCATTGCTCGCATTGGCGATAAAACCATTTCGCAAAATGAATTTATCCGCCGCGCCGAATATACGATTCGCCCGGAATATTGTCGCGGTGATGATTATTTGCAAAAAAAAATTGTGCTCAATTCGCTCGTGGCCGAAAAGCTGCTGGCGCTGGAGGCCGGCAACGACAATCCGTTGTTGAAAAATGAAGACTGGCAGCTCTATTTGCAGGGGCGCAAAGAGCAGGCAATGCGGCAATGGCTTTATTACAAAGAAGGCCACGAAAAAGTTGTTTTGGATACCACCGAAGTTAAAAAATTCTACGAAATCGCCGGCCAGAAATATAAAATTGCGTACTACGCCATCAAAAATGACACGATCGCGGCTTTGGTTGAAAAAGCCCTTCATACGCAAGGCAAAACTTTTGAAGAGGTTTTTAACCAAAATGGATCATTAGAGGGCATCCCGCAGCGCGAAGTAGCGTGGAGTTCTCCAGAGCATGAGGTGATTCATGCCGCTTTATTTTCGCAAACCCCGCAAAAAGGCCAAGTTCTCGGGCCGTTAAAAATCGGTGATAATGATCACGTCGTGATAAAAATTTTAGACGGCACGAAAGAATTGGCCATTACCGACACGCAGATCCAAAAACGGTGGCGGGATGTCTCCGAACGGCTTACCGAGCAGAAAGCCACGGCGGCATTTGAAAAATACAGTTTGCAGGTGATGCAGGGCAAAAAAATCGAATTCAATCCGGCAGCATTTCGTAAAATCGTCAACTTGGTTGGCCCGCATTATTTAAAATCATTTGCAGAAAAACAAGCCGCGGCAAACCAACAGCTTTGGAATGAACCGGATCACGAAAAGAGTTTTACTCCAATCGGCAACAGCTTTGATGCCATGCTAAACGAGCCGTTTTTCCGTATCGATAATAAAGTTTGGACGGTGCGTGATTTTGAGCATGAAATAAAAATCCACCCGTTGGTTTTCCGAAAACGCCAGATTGACAAAGGCGATTTCGCCGCGCAATTCAAGCTGGCGGTCGTGGACATGGTGCGTGATCGGTACCTTGCCGATGCCGCTTATCAAAAAGGGTACGATCGGGCCGAGGAGGTGCAACGCAATGTCGCGATGTGGAAAGACAATCTTCTCTTTCTTTTTCAATTGAACAATTATTTAAAATCTCTCGACAAACAGGAGAATTTCAACAAAGACTATTTGCAAATTATTGCCACTGATTTGAACCCGTACGTTGAGCGTTTGCAAGCTCAATATGCAAACCAGATTGAAATTAATACCGCGGCCTTTGAAAAAATCCAGCTCACCGGTATTGACATGCTAGTGATTCAAAAAAATGTGCCGTTTCCGGTGACCGTGCCGGGCTTTCCCGTGATCACGACGGATCATCAGCTTGATTACGGCAGGAAGATGCAATAGGCGTTCATGGAAGTGCAGAATAAAATTCATTATTGGAAATTCTCGGCTTTTATAACTGTGTCGGAAGGGAGCTAATGCACTGTTACCGTAATTTTTAGAGTCAACTTGAGTGAAGTCGAAGAGTGTTATGGTTCGACTCCGCTCACCATGACTAAAATTAAGGTAACAATGTATATTAATTTACTCGAAGGGAGCTTTATGGTAAGCGCTGTCTCTACACTTGATCTTTTCATTATCGGGACTTATTTTCTCGTGGTCATGGCCATCGGTTTTTATTTTCGCAAGCGCGGGAAGAGCAGCGAAGAGTATTTTCTGGCCGGACGCAATGTGGGATGGCTCGCCATCGGGGCGTCGCTCTTTGCGACTAACATTTCAAGTGAGCATTTCTTGGGTTTGGCCGGCACCGGCTCGAAATCCGGCTTGGCGGTTGGGCATTTCGAATGGCTCGCCATTCTCATTATCCTTTTGCTCGGCTGGGTTTTCACGCCGTTTTATTTGCGCTCCGGTGTGTTTACCATGCCGGAATTTCTCGAACGCCGTTACAACAGCGCGGCGCGATATTATTTGAGCATTGTCTCGATCATCGCTTACGTGTTGACCAAGATTTCGATCTCACTTTATGCTGGCGGCATTTTGTTGAATGCTGTCGTCGGCTGGGACATGTACACTTCGGCGGTGGTGATCGTGCTTGCCACCGGCATTTACACCGTTATGGGTGGACTCGCCGCAGTGATTTATACTGACTTGGTGCAGATGTTTATTCTCATTGCCGGTTCAGTGGCGCTTACTCTCATCGGCCTCGACCGCGCCGGCGGTTGGGATGCCGTAGTGGCGAGCACGCCGCCGGATTTCTGGAATATGTTCAAACCGATGAGTGATCCGGATTTTCCGTGGACCGGCATTGTGTTTGGCGCGCCGATTTTGGGGTTGTGGTATTGGTGCACGGATCAATATATCGTTCAACGCGTGCTCAGCGCCAGGAATCTTGATCAAGCCCGGAGCGGCACCATCTTCGCCGGCTTTTTGAAAATTTTGCCCGTCTTCATTCTTGTTCTTCCTGGCGTTATTGCCTACAGCCTTTCCAAAGGCGAAGTCACCGGTGACCGCGCTTATGCGTGGATGGTGACGACG
>CAYZFF010000020.1:0-27838 GCA_964477305.1 uncultured Cytophagia bacterium | reverse complement strand
GCCGACCCGACAAAGCCGCGAACCGCATCCTCAATCGCATGCAAAATCTCCTGGCTGGTTTTACCTTCCAACGTGCCCGCCAGTTCCACCAGACGGGACTCTTCGAACTCGCGGGAGTTTTCGTCCATCGCTTCGGTGACGCCGTCGGTGTAGAAAATCAACACATCATCTTTCTGTAATTGCAGGCGATCTTCGGTGATGACTTTGTCGAATAATTCACCGATATCAAGGCCGAGCGCGATGCCATCCGGCTGCAAAATGCGCGGCCGTTCGTTGGCGCGCACAAAAATAATCGGGCAGTGGCCGGCGCGGCTGTACAGCATTTCCTGCCGTTCGTAATCAATATGCGCGTAAATGAGACTCACAAACGCTGTGCTCTCGATGCTGCGATACAACGCCGCATTGGCGTGCATGAGCACCTCGCGCGGTGAATGATAAATCCGGCTGTACGCTTCGATGATCCCCTTCATCTCCGCCATGTGAAAGGCTGCCGCCGCGCCTTTACCGGAGACGTCGCCAATCACCACACCGAGACGGCCGGGATACTCAAAAAAATCGAAATAATCGCCGCCGACTTCATTGGCGGTAACGGCGAGCGCCGCAACATCGACGTGCGGCAGGACGGGCATCCGTTTCGGCAGCAATTTCATTTGGGCATCGTGCGCGATTTGCAGCGTTTGGGCGAGGCGCTCACGCTCGATGGATTCCAACCATAGGTTTGCATTGTCAATCGCCACGGCCGCTTGATTGGCAAAGGCCTGCAGCATGTCACGATCGAATTGATCAAAACTCCACGGATCGCTTTTTGTTGAAAAAAGCACGCCCAGCGGGCGGCCTTTGGAGAGCAACGGCACGCCGATGAGCGCCGCAATATCGCTTTTCCATTTTTTTAAATAGGCCGTACGCTCATCCGCCTCAATCTCATTCACCAGAATCGGGCGGCGATTTTCCAAAATCCAACCCGTGACGCCGTGTTGGCGATCCAAACTGAGGTTGGCATTCTCCTCCGCCGTCAAATTGATCGCGCTGGTGAGGGTCAACTTACCGCTTTTTTCATCGAGCAATTTGAGCCAGACTGCATCGGCTTTGGACGCTTGCATCGCTTTCTCAGTGATGGTGCGCACCAGATTATTGATATCCAATTCGGAAATAATGCTGCTGCTCAGCTCGCGCAGGGTTTGAATCTCACGCATTTTTTCATCAAACAAACCGGCAGTCGGCAATTGCATCAGCAACGCCAGCAGCGCCATGCCGCTATAAACGGCAAAAAACAGAAACGACGCGGAGATAAAATTATACAACGCGATGCTATGCTCAACGTAAGATCCTTGCGAAATTTCGTTCAACGTCGCAATGGACAAAGCCACGGTAATCGCGCCCAAAAAGAACGCGGTGCGTTTTTGTTTGCCGCTGAGATGGCGAATCCATTCATGGCGCGCGCCGTTAATCACCATAAAAAAGATTAACGCGAACGAAAGCACCTTGCTCACGTACCCCGCGCTGAAAAAATCATTTGTGTCAACGTCAAAGACAATGCGATAACCCAGATAAATGGCGCCGGCCATGGCGAGCAAACGAAAATTGCGCGCGGTGTCCCGCTTGCTTTTATAAAAAATCAGACTGCGCATTTGCGGCCACAGCGCGAGCGTGACGAGTGCCACCAATGCGCTCATCAGCTCTTCGGTGTTGATCAGATTCGCAATGCCTAATAAGATGATCGCCGCGACAATTCCCCAAAACACATTTAACAGCGCTTTTTTGATATTGCGTTTTTCGATGAACGGGCTGGCCGCGATCGAAAGCATCAGCAGCAGCATGCTCGCCACCATCAATAAATCACGAATCGGCCGAATCAAACGCGGCACATAATTGCCAACAGCGGAAAACACCCCATTAACCAGCAGCACCAGCACGCTGGCGCCGGCAAAAATCAATAGCGCCAACGGCAGTGGCAGCGGGCGGCGCAGGAAACTTTTAATCTGCTGGCGGTGTTTGCCCCCGGCTTCTAAAAAGGTTTTGCCTTTCGCCAAGGCGGCGCCGCCGGCAAGCAATATCGTCTGGGTGGAGGAGGATTTGTCTTTTCTTTTTGTTGACATAATAGAGGTTCGTAGTAGCGCCTTAAGGCGCAGAATAAAAAATAATATTCACTTAGAATTAAAAACGTTGCCCCTGAAGGGGCTACTACAAACTTTTAAGTGCATCGATCAAGCGATCAATTTCTTCCATTGTATTGTAATGGGCAAGTCCAATGCGCACCAGACCTCCGCTCGCTTCAACACCCAGACGCGTGGTGACTTCGAGCGCATAAAAATTTCCATCCCACACAAAAATGCCTTGCTCTCCGAGACGGCGGGCAATTTCCGCCGGGGTCATGTGGGACAGACGAATCGCGAAGGTTGGGGTGCGCTGACCAAAGTCTTTGGTCTCGGCAATGCCGTAAATTTTCAGGCCGGCAACCTTTTTTAATTCAGCGGCGAGATAGCGGCTCAATTGCAGTTCGTACTGTTGGATGGCGTGCATCGCGCGCTTCAATTCACGCCGTCGTCCGGAAAATTGGGCGAACTGATTAGTAACGGCACTTTTCCCAATCTCCGCAAGATAATCAATCGCCGCGGTCGTGCCGGCGATGCCCTCATGGTTGAGTGTTCCGGTTTCAAATTTATGCGGTGGCGCGCTCTCCTGCGGGCGAACTTTATACGGCGGCAATTTTTCCAACACCGGATATTTGCCGTACAGCACGCCGACGTGCGGTCCAAAAAATTTATACACCGAGCAGGCGAGAAAATCACAATCAATATCCTGCACATCAATTGGGCCGTGCGGAGCGTAATGCACGGCGTCAACAAAAATCATCGCGCCGGCGGCGTGCGCCAGGCTGGCGAAATGTTTCACGTCGTTAATCGTGCCGACGGCATTGGAGGCATATCCCACCGCCACCAATTTTGTGCGCCGCGTCAGCAGCTTTTCAAGTGTCGCAGCTTCAAGCGTGCAATTCTCCGGGTTCATATCCCACCAGCGAATAACGGCGCCTTTTTCCTCCAATGCCAGCCACGGCGAAATATTGGCATCATGATCGAGCCGCGTTACAATGATTTCATCGCCGGTCTGCAAAGTGGCGGCAAAGCTGCGGCTAAGATGAAACGTCAGCGACGTCATGTTGTTGCCAAACGCGATTTCCTGCGGCGAAGCGGCGTTGAGAAAATCCGCCATGGCCTCGGCGGCCGCCTCCAGCGCTGCGTCGGATTTCTGGCTCGTGAGAAATAGTCCGTGTTTGTTGGCGTTCATTTTCACGAGGTAATCCGTCATCGCCTCGATCACGCGCTGCGGCACCTGCGTGCCGCCCGGGCCGTCGAAGTAAATATAAGGACGGCCATCGGGCATGCGTTGTTGCAAGGCGGGAAATTGTTCGCGAAGTTTTACAAAATTTGCATTTAGTTCGGGCATGAGATTTCCTGTTTATTCGATAATTTAAAATTTTCAATTAGAAATTTAAAATCGCAAATTTATTTTTTACACTACCCGCACCACGACCATCGTCATATCGTCGTGTTGCGGCGTGCCATCGGAAAAAATTTGAACGGCATTGCGAATGTTGTTGATTGTGTCAAGGCTGGTAACGCCCGGGCCGTTGAATAAAACTTCGCCCATTCGCGATTCGCCAAATTCTTCGTTGCGGCCATTCATGGCTTCGGTGAAGCCGTCGGTGTAAAACACAAAAACGTCGCCGTTATTCAAGACCAGCGTTTGTTCTTGAATGTTTCGTGCGAAAACGTCGCCGTGATCCAAGCCGAGCGCGAGGCCCGGGGGCGAAACCAAAGTGGCATTTTCTTGCAAACGGCGCATCAGCAAAATCGGATTATGCCCGGCACGCGCCGAGGTAAAGGTGCGCTTTTCCAAATCAAACACGCCGTAAATCAAACTGACAAAAATGCCGCGCTCGACATTTTCAAAAAAAAGCCGGTTGGTGCGAATCAATACTTCGGCGGGCGAGAGTCCTTCCTGCACGGAAGATTTGATAATACCTTTGGTCAACGTCATGTAAAAGGCGGCGGACACGCCTTTGCCGGAGACGTCGCCGATGAGCACGCCGAGACGGTTTTCATCGAACTTGACAAAATCGTAGTAATCACCGCCGACCTCGTTGGCGGGAATACAAAGCGCGGCGATGTCAAGCCCGGTAATTTTCGGCTGTTGGCGCGGCAGAAAACTGAGCTGCACCCGGCGCGCGATTTCCAGCTCACGTTTCATGCGTTCTTTTTCAGCGAGACGGTCGAGATAATCCGGCTGCAAGCGACGCACATCAATTTCAGTTTTGCCGAAGCGCCGGATGGCAAGCCCGCCGAATAGAAATAACGCGGGCAACAACAGCAACGCATAACCATGGACTGGAGCGATCGCGTTGCTGGCATATAAAAAACTGAAGCCATGCATTAACACCGACAATGACAAGGCGGTGATGACCGTGGTTAAAAAATCATGGCGCAAATAAATCCACGTTAACGCCAGACCGAGCAGAAAATTGATAACAAACACAAAACTGAACGGCGACCACTGAATAAGTGAGAGCGGATTAAACGCCGAGATCAACGCGGTCAACCCGGCAATGGCCCACGCTTTTTGCAGAAAACGCGACAACAGCGAAACTAAAAACAAACGATAAAAAGTTTCGGCAAAAAACGCATGATAAATATTTTCGCCGAGCGCGCTTAAAGACGGGATCATGGCCGACCAGGTTTTGATCGCATCCATTTCAGTGTGCGGATTGAAATAAGCCTGCGCCGGAAAGGCGAAACGATTCAGATAAATCGTAATGCCGGCAACAATGATCAAACCCCAGGCTGCGCCGCGCCACAGGCTTTCGCCGACGGGGCGAAACCACAATTGTCCGCGTTGCGCGGCCTCGAAGTTGAGCAAACGATCCTGCCCGAGATTGCGCATCAAGCTTTCGCCGGTGCCGTAAAGAATCACAAAGGCCAGCACGACAAAACCCGGCGTTAAAAAGGCTGCGAGAAGCTGAACACCAAAAGTAACAGTGGCGTCGGTCAGAAAAAATAAAATCAGGCCCACGGCGATGATGGCGCCGGCGGGCAATCCGGCTTTGAGACTCAATTCGTCGGCACGAAGTTTTTTAAAGAAAAAATAAATCAAGCCAATCAGCAATAACGCAATCGTGAGCATTTGTCCCACGAGCTGAAACGTCCAATCCGATTTTTCGGCGGACACTTGCGGCGTGTAAGTGACTTGCCAGCGCTGGATGTGCTCGCCGCGCACGACGGCGGTGAGCCGCGCGTTCAACCCCACCATTGGCGCAGGCACTCGCCACACGAAACTGTGATCCAGGCGCGTTTTCTGTTCGGTGATTTGAGACTTTTCCAGAACGATGCCGGCGGTATCGTTAATAGTGGAAAAAGGCATGAGGCGCAGAGCTAAGGCTTGCGCTGCCGCCGGGCTTAATCGCGTGCTGTCGTGCGGATGTTCCGCAAACGTGTCATAAGTCATCAGCCGGCCGCGGGTGTCGATTTGCAAGCGGGCCTCGCCGACCATGTGTTTCTCAAAAAAATCTGCCAGCTTCTCTTCCGAGGCGCCGCTGTTCAAAATATTTTTCAAGAGCGGCGGCTTGCCATAGCGCACGTTCCAAAAAAAAGCGGGGATATTTGTGCGAAAAAGACGATTGGCTTCTGTCGCGCCAAAATTCACTTGCCCGAAAGCGAGAAGAGACTGGTTCGCGCGAAAGTCAATAACCGGTTCAAGACCAACGCCGGAACTTTCGATTTGCGCAAGCATGCGCTCGGCGTGTTGAGTAATTTCCCGGCGGGTGAGCGAGCCTTGCAAACTCGCCTGCGGGTAAGTTTGCGGAAAAAGCCATACGGTGACGAGCAGGCCTATGGCTGCAAGCAACAAAATCCCAAAATCGGTGCGAGAAATTCGAGGTGATGAAGGCGCCATCGTCACAGCTTCACGGCAAATAGAATCGATCCATTAAAAGTGAAATCTTTGCAAAAAGCAAAGAGGTTTGGTTTCGCGGCGAGGCAAAATTTTATCACGCGGTTTCATTGCGCCGTGTCCACGTCGATCGGCGAAAAAACACGGTCATACATGGCTTCAACGCGGCCGCCCGCGGAAAGGCGAACGATTCGTCCATTGCCAAAATCGGCGATGAGACAGGAACCGTCGTACGGATTCGCCGCCAGCCGTTCGGGAAGATCAAAGCCTTTACTGGTGAAAAGCGTCTCGCCGGTGGCGGCAAGTTTTATGATGTCACTGCCGCGAATGGCGGTCGAATAATCAATCAACCAGCACCCGCTGGAAATTTCATCGGCGTCGAGGCGATAAGCCTGGCGAAACGAGGCGGTTTGCAGTTGCTCATCCCCGCCGTTAGCATCAAGCCGCAAAACGCGCGGGCCATCCGCAATCCAAACTTTGCCGGTGCGTCCATCGATATCGATATCGGCCGGGCGTTGCAATACGACAGCGAGAGTGCGGCGCAATTCGGCGCTGGGAGAAAAAATGAGTACACGCAACGTGGCGCGATCAAGCGCCCATAACTCCGAAGTTTGGGGATGCACGGCCAGCGCGACAAGCTTTTTGTAATTCTCTAAAGACTTGATCAGCACGCCGGCGCTGTCAAATTTCATGAGGCCATCGGTCAAGCTATCGGCAACCCAAACACTGCCATCAGTTTTGTCGACAGCCAAATCCCAAACGCCGAAGAGGCGTTTACTACTTAACGTGCGCTGTCCATTCAATGTGACACGGCCAAACTCGCCGCCGAAGCGATCAATCACCCAAACCCGGCGGCGCTTCGCATCAATTTGTAGACGCTGGGGTTGACCAAAAACGGCCGTGCGTAAAATCTCATGCTGGCCATCATGACTCAACAAAACCAAATCGCCAGTCCCCGCGTCTCCCACCCAGGAGAAAGTTGGCCCCGGCGTGATACTTACACTATCCGAGCGTGCCGATTCAAAATCCGTGGCAATAGCGGAAATACGATACGAATGCAGCAAACCGAAAGTTACATTATGCTCTTGAAATGAACTGACCGGCGATGAGGCCAGCGCAATAGGAGAGAAACTCGATTCACCGGCACGCCGACGGTAAATACGAAAACCATTCAGGTCACGCAACGTGAGTTGATCCCAACGCAAAGTGACGGTGTCACGCACGGAAACGACATTCAACCCGGTTGGTTGGCCGAGCGTGTTGGGATTTTCCGGGTCCAACGGATTAAGCCGTTGGCGGTCGGCACAGGCAAAAAGAAAAAGAACGGCGGCGCTCAACAACCCAAAACACTGCCAACGAAATTGGCGTTTATCAAGAAGTAAAAACATACAGGACGATAAAAAGTTCTAAAGAACGTATCGAAGGTTACGCCTGCAAGGTAATCAATTTGGGAAGGTAAGTCAAGCGGCAAGTTTAAAAAAAACCGCGGGGAAATTTAAACAACGAAGTGCTTAGTAAAATGCTGGCATTCAAACACCAAATTGCTCTGTCGCTCAAGCCTTTTATTCAATCATCCTTGCTGTCGCGGCTGGGCTGTTTAGTTTTGGAATTTATTATTGGGAGGAGGTTTAAATTCGAAAGAAAAAAGACAAAAAGAGACTTGCACTTTATTTGCAATTTCTTTTTGTCTTCGATGCTATTACAACAAAGTTTTAGCCGAGGTTCTGCGCTAAAATCTTTGTGCCATCCTGGAAGATAACTTCAATTTTATTACGGTGATGAACTTTCGTGATCACCCCAACTCCAAAATTTTTGTGCCGGATGGCCGGCGCTGTGCTAAACTCGCCCGACACCGCGTAATCAACCACTTGGCGATCTTCAATTTGCCCCACTAATGTTCCCCAGTCTTTCTTTCCGCGGCCAGTGCGTGTCATGCCGGTCGTCCGCCGTTTGGTGGTGGCAGATTTCGCCGCTGGCGGGCCAGCACTTGCGGGAGCTTTGTAAGCATGCGTGGCGTTACAAATTTTGCAAATCACTTTATTGAGTTTGCCATTTTTCACGACGGTCACCACGTGCCAGGTATCAGCCTTGCATTTTCCGCAATAGGCTTCAATCTCTTTACCTACCATCGTATCGACAGATTCCTTGCGCATGCGCAATCTCTCCTTAAATATTCACGGACCACCAAATGGTCGAATTGTATCGGCGGCGAACTTTTTTGTAATAATATTGTACGAAATAAATTTGACAAAACCAAGCAAATATTTACTTATTTTATAATTGTTTCCGTTACCCAAAAGTTTTTTCGGTAAAAAAATCGTTGCTGATCGCCGAAAAATTTCTTAGCTTCAGGTTATATGCTACTTGACCATCATCAGATTGCAAAATTACTATTCGATTTTCGGGGCCGTCTCGTTTCCAACCATCGCATGCAGGCCGCAGCGGTGATGATGATTCTTTATAATTCGCCCCCCTCGCGCCAAACCGGTTCACAAACGCATGTGTTGCTGATTGAAAAAGCCCGGGATCGCTCGCGCCATTCGGGGCAGTTGGCTTTTCCCGGCGGTAAAATTGAAGCCGCAGACCCCTCGCCTTTGGAAGCGGCGCTGCGGGAGACCCGCGAAGAAATTGGCGTCGATATTGAGCAACTTATCTTGCTCGGCAGTATGGGATTTTTCCGCACGCTCACTTCCGGTTTTGATGCCGCCGTGCATGTGGCTTGGG
This sequence comes from uncultured Cytophagia bacterium, assembly GCA_964477305.1. GTDB lineage: Bacteria > Zhuqueibacterota > Zhuqueibacteria > Zhuqueibacterales > Zhuqueibacteraceae > Zhuqueibacter. The sequence continues at coordinate 19,171 of CAYZFF010000020.1, read as the reverse complement.
CGCCGGCGCCTTTACAATGGTTGCCCCGCCAGCAAGAAGTCGCGGCCGTTCATGAAATTCCTTTGGTTGAATTGCAAACGCAATTCAACCCGAATTTGCGTTTGCAAAGACGAACGGATTTGATGAATTTGCATTTTCATTGGGAAATCCCCAGTACGAAACGCACGATTTGCATCTGGGGTTTGACGGCGCGGGTGTTGCATTATTTTCTGCAGATGCTGCAACCCGCTGAGAAATCTTAAGCCCAGGAACGGAGGAGGAGATGGAACTCATCACGCGGTTACAAAATCTCTTGTTATCACCGAACACCGAATGGCGGGCGATCAAAGGCGAGGCGCTGAATATCGCGCAGCTCTACGGCAAATATTTTTTGATTTATGCGGCTTTGCCGGCGGTGGGATATGTGTTGAGTTTTTTAAGTACGTTGACGTTTGCCAACGTGACTTTAGCGGTATGCAGCTATTTGGTGTGGCTGCTGACGCTTAATTTCAGCGCGGCGGTGGTGCAGCGGCTGGCACCGGCATTTAATTCGGCCACCAATGCTAATTATACTTTTAAACTCGTGTCGTTCTCGGTGGTGCCGATGCTTTTGGTGGGAGCGTTGATGTTCGTTCCCAGCCTCGGGCTTATCCTCTCAATGATAGGATTGGCCTACAGCGCATATCTTTGTTATGTCGGCCTGCCGGTTGTGCTGCAAACGCCGGGTGACAAGCTCATACCCTTCACCGCGACCATCCTGATCACGGTGTTGGTGATATACTTTGCACAAATTTGGCTACTCGGTAGAATTTTCGGTGTCGCGCTGCGGCCGTTCTATTAATATTCGGTGTAAGAAATCATTTTCAGCAATTGTTCGCGGCTGATGCGGCGCGCGTTAAATGCCTCGACCTGCTGCTTTTTAACGCGGCAAACGAGATAATTCGGCCCTTCTTCCGGCGCATTGTCGAGTTCGGCTGTGATCACGATATTATCTTGCGGCTCAAGTTGGCGCAGCGTATGGCCGTAATCCGCGATCACCTCGCTGAGTTGCTGCTTGAATTTTCTATATTGCGTCGCCCAATTTTCCCGCCGCTGCTCGGAGGCTTTTTGTAAATCGAGAACTCGCTTTTGCAAGCCTTCTTCCAAAGCGCGCTGCTCTTCTGCGGCTTTCCATAAATTTACGACATGCGCTTCGTGCCCGAAAGTCGCGTTGGTAAAAAAAATCGCGCCGAAATCATCGAGATAAATGCCGTGTGCGGTGTTCGTATGAAATCCCTGTTCCTGCGTGCGTCCGCGCAATGCCGTATCGATAATCCTGGCCATGATGTCGATTTCAGAATTTGCCGTCTCCGCTTCGATATTTTTAAACACGACGCGGCTCGTGAAATCATCGGCCTTCAACCTGCCGCTGCGCAGGGCCACAATATCGGCCTTGCGCGCAACGGCTAAAACATCTTCCACATCCTTTGCGCCTCCGCTTCGAGCGACGCCTTCTCCAGCCACCGTGAATGAATAGAACATGTTGGCGCTTCCCGCCCGATAAACTGCGATACGCTCGGAATCATCCAACTGGCCGATGGCATCGGCATATTTGGAGAAAAATTCCACCAGCGGCGTTTTGATGTCCTGCGTGTTCTCCGTGCGATATTCATAAGCGACGTTGCTGCCCTCGCCGGATTTCGTGCGTGCCGCGGACTTTAACCGGCGTTGCAAAGCGGTTGCTTCTTCAATTCGCCGCACTTGGCCCGAGAGGCTATAAACCGTGAAAGCGCTGCTTGAGTTGGGCATCAGAAAAATCACGCCATAATCCGGCAAATAAATTCCTTTGGTCGAGCCGCCGAGACGGGCGAAAGAACCGGAGGGGTTAAACACCAACCGGTCAAGAACCATATTCATAATGTCGAGATCGCGCTCCATCCTGGAGGTGTCAAACGCGGCGCTCGTTTGCGCCTGCGCCGGCAGCGCAGCGATACCACTCAAAAGGAGCAGAAATATTTTTAAAAATTTTCGCATGACGATTCTTTCAGAGTGACAGATCACAATAACAAAGTGCTACTTCTGCGGCAATTTAACGGTTCGTAAAAATTGGTTGAGAATTTGATCGTTCCGCTCGAAACGGGAGTTATAATGCTGCTGAAATTCATTAAGCCCGCGATCGACCAGCATGAGATCAATCTGGCGTTGGCGATCAACTTCGGTCGCAAATTGCGCCAGCGTGCGGTTAAAATCAGCGCGTTGTTCCTGCTGACTCGCCAGCAACATTTGCTGATACTTGTCATTGAGTTCCTGGCGAATTTGCGCCACGAGTTGAGAATCTGCGGTTACGGCGGGGCGCGGCAGCAAACTGGTGCGATACGCGAAATTTCCGTTATTGTAAGAAATTTCCGTATTCAACAAGGCGCTGATAAACAGCACGCCGATCGCAATGCCGGCGGAAAGCCACGCCACTTTGCCGAGCGCCGGTGCACGCATATTTTCAAATTTTTCTTTCACCGCGCTCAACCAATTTTGGCTTTCTTTGACGAAAACGAGATGCAAGCGCGGGTCTTCATTTTCCCAAGCTTTGAGCGTCAAGCTTGTGCGGCTCAAGGCTTCATATTCGCCGCGGCAGGCCGTGCAATTTTGCAGATGCGCCCGCACCAGCTTGTCGGTTTCCGGATCGCTTTCGTTATAAAGAAAATCCATTAAACCGATTTTGATTTCATCACACGTCATATAACATCGCCTCCTCATCGATCTGCCACTGCGCGAGAATTTTTTTCAGCGCCGACAGTCCGTAATACATGCGCGATTTAATAGTGTTGACCGAAAGCCCGAGCGCCTCGGCAATCTCGGTAAACTTCAATCCTTGATATTCTTTCATAATCACCACGATTCTCTGCTCTTCGGGAATTTCCTGCAGGGCTTTTTCGAGAATACTCTTCAACTCGTTGCGGCTGACGACGCGGTCCGGGTGCAGGGCCGCATCCGGCAACAAGGTTAACTCTGCATGTGCCGCGGCATCCAGCGCACCGCTTTCCTGCAAGTTCTCCAAAGAGAACGACGGGCGCCGCCGTTTTTGTTTAATCATATCCCGGCAAAGATTGGCCGCGATCTGATAAATCCACGACGAGAACCGCTCGCGATCTTTCAATCGGGCCAAATTGCGATACACTTTAATAAAAACCTGCTGCGTTAAATCGCGGGCTTCGTCACGTTTGCCAAGATAGCGCAGGATGAAATTATACATCGGCTTCTCCCAACGCCACACCAGCGTGTTAAATGCGTTCACGCCTTCGGTGGAATTCGGCCCGGTCAAAAACTTGTGAATCAAATCACCATCCGTCATAAAGGGTCCTGTGTCAACTCTTAAGTTTAGACGCATTCCCCGGCAAAAAAGTTTTGTTAAAAATCAACTCTTGTGAAAATCTGTTGCTTTCACGGCCCAATTTTTGTTATTTTCTTTTACCACCGGATCTGACAGAAAACGATCTCCGGGTTTTACGGAGGTCAGCAAGTGGCGTCAAAAGAAAACTTTTGCGCACACGCGCTGATTTTTTTTCTCTTCTAAAAAAAGGTTACACCTGTATCAGACTAATCCCAAGATAATGATGCCGAAACCAATTCCGTCCCCCTATCCTTCGCGACGATCGGTGCTGCTCATTCTTTTTTTAATCACTGTGCCGCTTTATGGCCTCGTCGGTTATTTCGGAAACTTATCGAGTCGCAAAGGCACGGTTTTGCTCGGCGAATTATTATTGCTGCTGCCGGCTTATCTTTTTTTGCATTTCTATCATTACGATATTCGACGGATTTTTCGCCTCAACTTAGTTAGCCGTCGGCTGGTCATTTTAAGCGTTGGCCTGGCCGCGGCAATTTATCTGGTCATTTATGAGATTGATCGGCTACTGATGGCATTATGGCGCTTCACCTGGCAAATTATGCCGCCGGAATTTAATCTACTCTCGCCGGAAAATATGCAAGCACAATTAGAGCAAACACTGCTTGCTCATAGCGGCCTTGAATGGGTACTGCTTATTATCGCCCCGGTTGCCATCGCCGGCATTTTTGAGGAAATGTTGTTTCGGGGATTTGTGCAAACCGCTTTTGAGCAGCATCATAAAATGCTGACGGCGTTAACCATAACCGCTGCCATCTTTGCGGTCAATCACGCCGCCCCGTGGTGGTTTGTGCAAATTTTTCTGCTCGGCTTGGTTTTGGGTTGGTTGGCGCGGCAAAGCGACTCGATGATTCCCGGTGCCATCGTGCATGGCCTGAATAATCTTTTTGCCGTGCTATTCGTCAATTTCAAAACTGAATCACAAGGGTTATTCTGGCAAAATGCAAAATTGTGGTTGGGCGACGGTCACCTCCATCCGCTGGTTTGGCTCGCGGCTGGCGCCGCTGTCTATTTCGGTTTAAGACACTTCCAAAGGTGTTGTGAAGAAGAAACTGAAATCCCCACGTTTTTCAATTCGCCCAAGTGAGGCCGATCGCCAGTTTAGCAGTTAACGCAAAAAACTGGCCACTCAGCAAACCGCTTGCAATTTTTCCGCAGTATCCTGCCTTTGACACTACAAAATAGCGTTGTTATTACCTCATTGTAAAACACCTTAGCAGTTCAGCATTCGGGCCGCACCCGCAGGCTACGCCCTTAGGGGGCGCTGCTGTTTTTGTCACCTCACATTTATTGCAATTTAGCTTGACCATATCGCGTGAATTTCATTTTCGTAAGCGCGAGGTTCACGATGGTCCCCCAATGCTAAATTGTAAAAATAAATTTATTTTTTGCCGCCGCGAGCACTGCGCCAATCGAGCCAGGGATAAATGGGCGACCTCCGTCCACAGGGCACGATACTGTTGTTTCCTTCCGAAGCAAATCCAGGGCTCAGAATCCGGCTCACTGGCGGGCACACAAATTTCCTCCAATCCGTCGCTGAAAATGGAATTTCATGATCGGTTGGTTCGTCGAAGGGAGAACCTGGGCAGCAACTATGAACCGTATCGTCATGCTCAACGAGGATCTGGAGTCACAGATGCGCATGTATCTGGCGCTTCGTCCTCGCTACCGGATTGAAATTGCGGAAAACGAGCTTACGTTGATGCGTCTGCTGCGCCGTAAAAAACCGAGCCTGCTTTTGCTGGATGCGCATTACAATTGCTTCAGCCACAACAGCAAATCGGTGAGCAAGCTGGTCGAGAAAATCAAACGTAAATACACCCATCTTCCCGTGCTGACGATTGTGAGCAACGACGAAGAGCGGGTAGGGGAAGATTTGTCACAGCGCGGCGCCGACGGCTGGGTGAACCGTCGCGTCGATATTGACGACCTGCTGCAGCGCGTCGATGGGCTGCTGCAACCGCAGCAATCCTTCATGGAGACCACCTACTTAGAACCTGAAGAAGCATTAGCGTAGAGGCAAAGTACGCATCGTATTTAACCTCGCGTCCTTTGGGCTGGCCGCTTCGCTAAAAAATTTCTTTTGCAAAGCCGATGGCTCGCAATGCGAGAATCGGCTTTTGTTTTTTGGTCTTGCTTTTTCCCCGCCTTTTTTCTATTATTATTAAACTGACTTGGTTGACGTGAAAAGTTCAGCTTATTTTCAATATGCCGACAATTTTTATTGACAGCTATAAATTTCGCTTTTATTCTTCCGATATAAACGAACCGCCACATGTCCATGTGATACGCGGCGAAAAAGAAGCGAAAATATGGCTTCTTCCCGTCGTGATCGAGCACAATAGGGGCTATAACCAAGCAGAACTCAATCGTATTCTAAAATTGACTCGTCAAAATCAAAACGAATTATTGGAGAAGTGGAATGGTTACTTTAGCCAATAAAATAGGAGAACAAGTTGGCGCGACTAACGTTCGCTTCGTTAGCAATTTACTTTTCGTTACTCTCAGCGATGGGCGTGAGGTTAGTGTGCCACTGGATCGGGTGGAATGGTTGCATTGGCTGGTCAAAGCGACGCCGAAGCAACGCGCCCGTTGGTCAATTGAACCAGGTGGTTTTGCTATTTACTGGGATGACTTGGATGACGGTATCGAAGTCTGCCATTTATTAGAAATGCAGCCCTTGGCGTGACGCCTGGGTTTCGAAATTTCACCTCAAGGTGATTTCCTGAATGAACCATAACCAAATCTAAAGAAAGAGAATATGCGTCATTTGTTTTGCCTTCTCATCATTTTAATCATGGTCGGAACTATCGGCTGCGGCAAGAAAGCCTCGGAAGGTCAGCCGGCCGCAAAATCGAATGGAGCTGAAATGAATAAAATCCTAAGCGCGGCGGAAATTCAAGCGCTGATCGAAAAAGTCAAAGCCGCGCCTGTAACCGAGGTTGCGGAAGACGAAGTGGCGGTAATTGAAACCGATTTCGGCCGCATCGTGCTGGAGTTCTTTCCCAAAGTGGCGCCGGGGCATTGCAGCAATTTCAAGCGTCTGGCGAATGCCGGCTTTTATGACGGCGTCAAATTCCATCGCGTCCTTGCCGGTTTTGTAATCCAGGGCGGTGACATTTTAACCCGCGACGCCAACCCGCAGAATGACGGCACCGGCAACCCGGGCTATTCGATTCGCGCCGAGTTTAACAATATTCCGCACGATCGCGGGATTCTTTCCATGGCGCGAAGCGGCCACCCGGATAGCGGCGGCAGCCAATTTTTTATCTGCGTGGCGCCCGCGCATCAATTGAACGGCCAATATACGGTTTTTGGCCGGGTGATCGAGGGCATGGAAGTTGCGGATAAAATCGTCGCGGCGGCGAAGAACGTGGAATTACCACCCAATCCCGTCGCCATGAACCAAGTGAAAATGGTGAAACGCAATGAACTCTAAATTTCTCCTGCTGCTAATTGGATTTTTTATGCTGCTGTCCATTGTATCTGAACCGGCTGTAGCGGCGGAGCGCCAGAAATATTGGATTTTCTTTCGTGATAAAGGCGCCATGAGTTTAAGCAAGCGCAGCACGTTGTTGCGTGCGGCGCAGGAACGGATTACGGCAAAAGCGTTGGAGCGTCGCGCGAAAGTTTTGCCGGCAGAAGCATTGATTGACGAAACCGATTTTGACCTTTACCAACCCTATTTGAATGAATTGACCAGCCGCGGTTTTGAACCAGTGGCGACCTCGCGCTGGCTAAATGGCGTGAGCATTTATGCCACCGCCGAGGAAATTGCCGCGCTGCAAACTTTGCCGTTTGTACAAAGCGTGCAACGCGTTGCTCATTTAGCTGCCCCTCCCGCACCACAAATAGCGCCCGAACCTCCAACGCTGCTGAAAGTCGCGGCACATCGTTTCGAGTACGGCTCTTCACTCGCGCAAATGGAGCAAATTAAAGCGACGGTTTTGCACGACGCGGGCATCAATGGCACGAACGTGATCGTCGGCATGATGGACTCCGGCTTTCGCTGGCAGGATCACGAGGCGTTCGTTCATCTCCGCAATAAAATTATTGGCGAGCGTGATTTTATTCAAAATGACACGGTCACGCGCAATCAAACCGGTGACCGCAGCGACCAAGACAACCACGGCACACAAACATTTTCGACGCTCGGCGGTTTCAAGCCCGGCCAACTGATCGGTCCGGGTTATAATGCGCGCTTTCTTTTGGCAAAGACCGAGAATGTGCCGACCGAAACGCACGCGGAAGAAGATTTTTGGGCGCAAGCCGTGGAATGGATGGAAAACCTCGGCGTCGATGTGACTTCGACTTCGCTGGGCTATACCGAGTTTGACGCCGGACAAACAAGTTACACGCCGGCCAATATGGATGGTAAAACGGCTATTATCACGAAAGCGGCAGAGACGGCGGCCGGCAAAGGCGTGATCGTCGTGAACAGCGCGGGCAATGAAGGCGGCACGGCCTGGAACATCATTGGCGCACCGGCGGACGGTCCCAACGTTATCGCCATCGGGGCGGTTTTTTCCAATGGCGGCCTGGTTGGTTTCTCCAGCCGGGGCCCGACGGCTGATGGCCGCATTAAACCCGATGTGCTGGCGATGGGCGCAAGTGTTCGCGTCGTTTCCGTCGGCAGCACGACGCAATATACTTTTAGCAGCGGCACGTCTTTTTCCTGTCCGCTCATCGGCGGCGTCGTTGCACAAATTCTCTCGGCGCATCCGGAAACAACGCCGCAACAAATGATGAATGCGTTGCGCACGACTGCCAGCAATGCGGCGGCACCGAACAATAATTTGGGCTACGGCATTGTCAATGCGAAAGCCGCCATCACTGCACTGGGGCCGGCGTTTAGCAATGAGCCGGAAGTCAACTCGACCCAAAGCGGCGTGTTCTCGATAACGATGCGCATCCTGTCGCGCGACGGTATTACTCCCGGCAGCGTGCGCGTATTTTACGCCGGTCGCGGCAGCAGCACGTTTAATTCTGCAGTGATGGCGCCGATCGATTCGACGGGATATGTGGCGCAGATTCCACGGCCGACACAGTTGACGGATACGCTGCGAGTCTATTTCACTGCAACGGATGCGGGATTTGGCAATGTGACGTATCCGAAGCGCGCGCCGCAAAGAACGCTGCAAGTACGCGGCGACGGCATCGTGTTGAATGTCGGTGAACCAGCGCCACCCATCCCCACGCAATTTGTTCTCGAGCAAAACTTGCCCAATCCTTTTGGCGGCAGTTTGGCGCCACGCACGCAAATTGCTTTTACATTACCGAATAATTCTGCCGTGCGCATTCGCGTGTTTAATGTTTTGGGCCAATTGGTGCGCACGTTGTTTGACGGCAATTTGCCCGCCGGCCGTTATCGCAGTTTTGCCTGGGACGGCACCAATGATTTGCAACAGCCCGTCGCCGGTGGCGTGTATTTTTATGAAGTCGCCACCGCACTCGGTGCGGCTCGGAATAAAATGTTGCTGGTCAGGTAATCGTGCGACTAAACTTTTTATCGCGGTACAAAAATTAGTTGACGGAATCGAACGGCATCTGTGGCGAAAAAACTAAAGATCGGATTGGCGCTCGGCGGCGGTGGGGCGCGCGGGCTGGCGCACATTGGCGTGCTCAAAGTCCTCGAAGCCAACAAAATTCCGATCGAGGTGATCGCCGGCACGAGCATCGGCGCGATGGTGGGGGCGCTTTATTCACTGCATTTACAGGCCAGCGTTCTGGAAGAGCGGATGCAAGCCTTTTTGCAGTCGCCGGCTTTTTACGAAAGCGGGCTCAATCTGTTCAAAAAGAAAAAGGCGGAAGAAAATTTTTTTGGGCAGGTGGCCAAATATGTCAAAGAGCGCATCGTTATTAATTTGGCCCACAGCCGCCCGTCGCTCGTCGGCGGCTGGCGCATCTCGCGCGCCGTGGAGTTTTTGATTGACGATAAAAATTTCGAGCATTGTCAAATTCCGTTTGCCTGCGTCGCCACTGATTTGATCACCGGCCAAGAAATTATTTTTCGCCGCGGCAATTTGCGCCAGGCAGTGGCCGCCAGTATTTCCATCCCGGGGTTTTTGCCGCCGGTGCACGGCAACGGCCGGCAATTGGTTGACGGCGCAGTGGTGGCGCCGATTCCAATCAACGCCTGCAAACGGCTTGGCGCCGATTTTATCATTGCCGTCGATGTAAGCCAGCCGGTTACCAATGGCGCCACCTTTGAAAATATGATTGATGTCATTTTTCGCTCCAACTCAATTCTTTCCTATCACTACAAAGAAATGCTGCTCGACCGCGCCGATGTGGTGATTCGACCCAATGTTGGTGAAGCGCACTGGTCGGAATTTCAGAATATGCAGCCACTGATTGCCGCGGGCGCCCAAGCTACCGAGGACTTGCTGCCGCAAATTCGCCAGCAGTGTGAACGCCAACCTTCGCTTTGGCAGCGCTTGTTTGGCTTTTAATTCCGTTACACTGGCAAATGGCTTACTACCAGTTGTGTGTCGGAATAATAACCTCCGCAATCAACACAACAAGTTTGTAAATATTTAGGTGGAAGAAAAATCAGGGATTGACAAATTCAATTTGGGTGCGTATATTATATAGCTGTAACATTTGGAGTAGTAATCTCAGGAATGATGGTTATGGCGGGGGAGCGCGACAATTGGGATGTTTTTACACAAGAATGGAATCTGACAATATCGCGAAGTCAGGGAGGTATTATTATGCAGCTTTCTGATTTTATTTCGGAAAAGCTCATTGTTCTTGAGCTTGACGCACAGGATAAAGCGGAAGCGTTTCGCACTTTAGTGATGCGCATGGCACGGCATCATGCCATTACCAAGCCCGAGGTTTTTCTCAACGAAATCATGACACGCGAAGCCATCGAGCCAACCTGTATGGGCCGAGGCGTTGCTTTTCCGCACACGCGTACCTTGTGCGTCAATCAGCCGGTCATTGCCATCGGCCGGGCGCCGCGCGGCATTCCGTTTACCGCCAAAGAATCCGACAATGTCCAATTGATCTTTGTCATGGGCACTCCCAAAGAGGATTCGGCGACGTACCTACAAATACTTTCGCGGCTCTGCCGGTTGTTGCGGCAAACCCGTTTTCGCGAGCGCCTACTCACTGCCGCGACACCGGGCGAAGTGCTCGATTTATTTGACGAATATGACGCCCCCGCCATTGAGCATGTCCAACCCGAAAGGGCTTTTGTGCCGGCTATGGCTCATTAACCCCGATTCATTCCGGCTATGATAGATTCTCCGATTCGCCTTGCCATCATCACTTTAAGTGACCGGGTTGCCGCCGGGGTTCGCCAAGATGAAAGCGGCGTTTTGATTCATGAGATGATGGCTTCCTTAAATCCTCAGATTATTTCTCAACAAGTTCTACCTGACGACCTCGATCAACTTAAACTCACCCTGCAAAATTTAGCGGATCACGAGCATGCTGACCTTATTTTAACCACCGGCGGCACGGGCCTCGCTGCGCGTGATATCACGCCCGAAGCGGCACTTGCCGTCATCCAGCGCCGTGTTCCCGGCATCGAAGAAGCCATGCGCGCCACCGGATTGACAAAGACGCCGTATGCGATGTTGTCACGCGCTGTTGCCGGTGTACGCGGCCACACGCTCATCATCAACCTGCCTGGCAGCCCCAAAGGCGTGCGGGAAAACCTCGAAGTCATCTTGCCCGTTATACCACATGCCGTGCGGCTTTTGCGTACTGATAAAATCGCCGACAGCGAACATCGCTTTGCTGCTCCTTGATTTTTCGCCTGGGAAAACTTGCCAATTAAGTTTTTTCTTGTTATTTTATCAGTCGTATCGCTTTTATACATTTTAGGATTTACTTTGCGAGGAGATTAATACTATGCGTATCGTGCAGAAAATATCTGCTTGTTTAATTGCCATTTTGTTATACATAAATACCGCCGTGGCGCAAGAGATCGAAGAAGTTAAAATCACTGCCCAAGCGGTGAAAGACACCGTTCGTGCCGGGCGTGAAACGAATTTCGTTTTCCAAATGCAGCCGGCCGAAGGTTTCCACGTGAATGTCGAGCCGCAAATTAAACTGGCTCTATTGGACAGCAAAAATTTCATGCTGGTGGCGGAAAAATTTACCCCGGCCGCAGATGCAAAAACGTTGACCACCGAAGACGGCTATAAAATTTTTGACCCCAAACATACCCAACCCGTGACTTTTGCCGTTAAAATTGCCAAAGGCCTCAAACCTGGCAAATATCCGGTGAAAACCAAATTGACGTATTACTTTTGCTCGGATAAAGACGGGTTTTGCAGTTTTAAAAATCAGGAGTTTGTTTTCAACTTGGTGGTCATAAAATAGCTCCGCTTTGCTTCTCGTACTTCTACGCTTACTCATGCTCATACTCGTGATTGTTTTGAAAGTGAGTAAGAGTACGATAAAGAGCAGGAGTTTCTAATAAAACAGTTATGACTTGGAAAGAGTTTCGCCATCATCTGCAGCACCCGGATCACCAGTGGAAAATCTATGTTCTCCTGGGGGTGGTGATTTATTTCATCGTCATCAATCAGCTTATTAAAATCCGGCCGGATCATATTTTTCTCGCGCTGGTGATTTTTTCATTTGTGCTCGGCAAACAGCGGGCGAGACGTTTTCTAATTGATTGGTTGCCATTTGTTTTTTTCTGGATCGGCTACGACATGATGCGCGGCGTTGCGGATTCCGTTCGCGGCACCATTCATGTCGTGGAACCATATCGTTGGGAGCTTGCGTTGTTCGGCAATATTTGGGGCGAGATTCCCCCCTTTCTCCTGCAAGGCCTTCGCGAAGACGGCACGTTCAGCGGCTTTAAAAAAATCATCGATCTCTTGGCGGCAAATTTTTATACGGCGCATTTCGCGTTGCCGTTGCTGCTCGGTTGGGTGTTCTGGCACACCACCAATGACCGGCCGCTGTTTTACAAATTTGTTTATACGCTCACCGTACTGGATGTGCTCGCGTTGCTGACGTTCATGATTTATCCCGCAGCGCCGCCGTGGTATGTTTATAACTATGGTTTTGCCCCGCCGGAAACCAATGCCAGCTTCTGGTCGATCAGCGCCGGCAATCTTGTTGATGTCGATCATCTGCTCGGCGTCAAATTTTTTACGACGTTGTGGGATTCATTCAACGCCAATCATTTTGCCGCGATCCCCTCGCTGCACGGCGCCTATCCAATTGTACTGTCATGGTTCACCTATAAAAAATTTCGTTGGAATCCCTGGCTTTTGAGTTTATATCCTGCCGCCGTCTGGTTCTCGGCGGTTTATCTCAATCATCATTATGTTGTCGATCTCATCATCGGCGGATTATATGTGATCATTGCGTATTGGGTAACCGTCAAACTTTTGTACCCGCATTGGTTTGCGCGATTCATTGAACCGCCAAAAGCGAAGTCCGACTCGCACAGCACAATATTGCTAAATTAGAAAATCTTTGAGCCTGGTCGGACGCTATAATTTACGATAAGGAGAGGAGAAACTATGAAACGCGCCCGCATTATTAGTACTGGCCATTATGTCCCGGAAAAAATTGTCACCAATGAGGAAATAACCAAACTCGTTCCCACCAGCGACGAGTGGATTCGCGAACGCACCGGTATTCAACAACGGCATTTTGTCGATAAGGAAATTGGCGCCTCCGATCTCGGGTACGAGGCGGCGCAGATCGCCCTCGAGCGAGCGGGACTCAAGGCCACAGATATGGATTTCATCATCTTTGCGACCTTAAGTCCGGATTATATGTTTCCTGGTTCCGGTTGCGTCATGCAACAGCGCCTCGGCGTTCGCGGCATCGGGGCTTTGGATGTGCGCACCCAATGCACCGGCTTTGTGTATGGTTTGTCGGTCGCCAATGCGTTTATTCAGGCCGGTCAATACAAACGCATTCTACTGGTCGGCGCAGAAATACACTCGACTGGCTTGGAGTTTAACGAGCGCGGTCGGCACATTGCCGTGTTGTTCGGTGATGGTGCAGGCGCGGTCATTCTCGAAGCCAGCGACGGCGAACACGGCATTCTTTCGACGCACTTGCATGCCGATGGCCGCTACGTAAAAGATCTTTGGGGAGAAAACCCCGGCAGCCGGCACATCCCGCGACTATATCCCGGCATACTCGAAGACGGAAGCTGTTTTCCGCAAATGAATGGCCGCGAAGTTTTTAAACACGCCGTCACCAAATTTCCCGAAGTCATTATGGAAGCGCTGCAAGCCAACCATCTCACCCTCGATGAGGTGAAGCTGGTGATCCCGCATCAAGCCAATTTACGCATCAGCGAGGCCGTGACGCAGCGTCTCGGCATTGCCCCGGAAAAAGTTTTTAGCAACATCCAGCGTTACGGCAATACCACCGCCGCTTCGATTCCGATCGCCCTCGACGAAGCGCTCGCGCAGGGCAAAATTTCGGAAAACGACATTGTGATTCTCGCCTCGTTCGGCAGCGGTTTTACTTGGGCCAGTGCAGCTATCCGGTGGTAAACCTTCGCTGCCCGCTTTCAAATTAGAAGCCAGTTACAATAAAAAACCACACCAAAAACGGCGTGGTTTTTTATTGGGATGTAAACTTTTTACAAAAAATTCATAACCCTGTCGCTATTTCACCGCACCCGCATTAAAAAGATTTCCTTTCGAAGACCTTAAGTTTCCCGCCGGTCGTCACCATCTCTTTTGCAGACAAGCTTTTAGCTTCCGCAAAATCTTCCACCCGCTGGTATGTAAAATAAAGCAGTACCCAAACACCTATATATTGAGGAGCGAATGGCTGGATTTGGCGGAATTTATTTTCCCCCAAAGTCTGCCCGCGTTAAGGACGACAAGAACCCAATCAATCGGAATGAGTTGCGATGTCAAAACCTAAAATCGTTTTAACCACTGTCGGCGCTTTGCTGGTCCATAAACTCACCGAGAATGAAAAAGCGTTGTGGGAAGCGATGAAAGGCACGGATCTCCTGACGCTGCGCGAAGGCAATGCCCGCAAGCAGCGCGAGTTGGAAAAGCGCGTGAGCGCGCGTTTGTGTGAATTGGATTTCAGCAAAACCGCCGGCCTGCATACCATCGTGCCGGAACTCACCAGTCTTGCCGCGATCGGCGTCGGTCCGGATGATGAAGTCGCGTTGTTTGCCGGCGAATCCGCCGCCGGAATTTTTGCGGCGCGGGTCGTGGCCCAATTTATCAAACAGGTTTGGCATGCGACCACGGAAATGGAAGTCATCACCGGTTTGCAGGTGCAAGATGCCGCACTGTTTCGCAGTATCGGCTTGCAACGTTACGCGCAATCGGTGATTCGCTGGTTGACACGGCCAGGCGTGGCCCACACGCACGAAGTCATTTTGAACGCCTCCGCCGGTTACAAAAGCCTTGTGCCTTACACCACTATGCTCGGTCTGATTTTCGGCGTGTCGGTGCAGTACATGTTTGAAAACTCCGACGTCGTCATGACAGTGCCTCCTCTCCCACTCTCGTACAATCGCGACTTGCTGGCGCACGTTGAACCATTGCTGGCAAAGTTGGATGCGGAAACCGAATTGTCGCAGCAGGAGGTTCTCAATGGCATGAACGGCACAGATCGCGACACGCTCATTCCGATGTTGGAAATGAACAACGGCAAGTTTACTTTTTCCGCGCTGGGGCTGGCGGTTTATGAACGTTTTAAATCCCCGCCGCCATTAGAGCCCTCGAAGCGTCCGGCCAAGGATAAAGATCAAACACGCAATTGGGACAAAGTGCCCAATCGCAGCCAAGCCTTTGAACGATTTAAATCGCGGCTCGCCGAATGCCAATGGATTGATGGCTTCCGTTATCTAAACGGCGTTGACGGCGCTCGCCGTCAGGTCAAACGCGTCGGGCCGAATTTACATGTGGCTTACGACGGCATCGGCCTTGAAGTGGCTACCACCGCACGGCATGACGATCATTTTCCGCATGTGCAGGCAACCATCCTGAGTCTGATGGAATAATCTTTATTTTGACACCTCCCAAAAGGTTCCGGCGCAAGCTGGAGCTTTTTTATTTGCACGCCTTTACTTTTCTCACGCGCTACATTTCCGATATTCCCTTTCCGCCAATATCGTCATTTTCCGTTTTTAGTTTTCATGGCGATTTCGTAAATTTATCGCATGGAAACAATTCTTTTAGGTCTCGCCCTTTTTACGCTCGGCGCCTTTATTCTGTCATGCGTGGTGATGTGGTTTGGCAACCGCACCATTAAATTTTTAGACGAGATTCCGGCCCCGGCGAGCGTCGATTATCCGCGGGTATCAATATTAATTCCGGCGCGCAATGAGGAGAAAAATATTGCGGAAGCCCTGCACTCAGTTTTGCAATTGGATTATCCGGACTTCGAAATTCTCATTATCAACGATCGCTCCACCGACCGCACCGGCGAGATTCTTGAGAATATGGCGCATGCCAATCCCCTCATCCGTCCGCTTCAGATAACCGCATTGCCCAAAGGATGGCTGGGCAAGAATCACGCTTTGTATCGCGCCGCACAAGCAGCGACCGGCGAGTTGCTGCTTTTCACCGATGCCGATATTGTGATGCATCCAGCGACGCTGCGGAACGCCGTGCAATATTTGCTCGTGCAACGCCTCGATCATCTCACCGCCAGCCCCGCGCTCAAAATGCCCGGGGTGTGGCTCAATTTGTTCGCCGGTTTTTTTAATATGGCGTTTTTCCTGTACGCCCAACCGTGGAAGGTGAAAAATCCCCGCAGCAACAAATTCATCGGTGTCGGCGCATTCAATTTAATTCGTGCCGCAACCTATCACGCCATTGGTACGCATCAGGCCATTGCCCTGCGCCCGGACGATGACATGAAGCTCGGCAAGCTCGTGAAGCAACATGGCGGCAAATCGGAATTTTTGCACGGCACGCGCATGCTCGGCGTCGAATGGTATGATTCGCTGCACGCGGTGATTCAAGGGTTGGAAAAAAATATTTTTGCCGGCCTTGATTATAAACTCTGGCCGGTTATTCACGGCACGATCGCGAATCTTATTTTCTGGGTCTGGCCGTTTATTGGAATCTTTTTAACCGCTGGGCCGGCGCAAATTTTAAACCTTGCCATTGTGGTGGTTATTCTTTTGATTTACGGCAACGGCGCCGGCATCGGGAATTTGCCGCGCTGGAACGGAATTGGCGTCCCACTCGCAGCCTTGTTTTTTATTTTCCTGATTTGGAATTCAACGCTAAAGACGCTGCTCAATCGCGGCATTAACTGGCGGGGAACGTTTTATCCGCTCACTGAATTAAAAGCCAATAAAGTATAATCGCAATTAGACATTGACTTTTTCCTGTTGATAAACTATTTTTTCATGCGCAGTAACGAATAAAACTGCCGTTCCGCTACTCAATCTTTTCTGACTTCGACGCGAATGAAAAAATTATCTCGTGCCGCACTCGTCCTTTTTAGTCTTTTTTGCAACCCGGTTTTTGCCCAACTTCCCTCTCCCGAATCGCAGCTCGGTTTTGAGATTGGCGCCGATCGCAAACTTGCCGATTGGAATGCGATCATCCGCTATTTTAATACGCTCGACCACAGCAGCGAACGCGTGCAAATGGTGGAACTTGGCAAGAGCACCGAAGGCCGGCCGCTGGTTTTGGCCGTCATCACCGCGCCGAAAAATTTTGCGCGCCTCGACGAAATTCTAAAAATTCAACGGCAGCTCGCCGATCCGCGCCAGATGCCTCCGGATTCGCTCGCGAGTTACTTGCGTCGTGGCCGCACGGTGGTGATGATCAATTGCAGCATTCACAGCACGGAAATCGCGGCTTCGCAAATGGCGATGGAATTAGCCTACAAACTTGCAAACGGTAACGACGCGGCCACGCAAGAAATTCTCGATAACGTTGTGTTGCTCCTCTCCCCTTCTTCCAATCCGGATGGCATTCAGCTCGTGGTTGATTGGTACAAAAAGTCTCTTGGCCTGCCGCATGAAGGCAGCAGCCCGCCCTGGCTATATCATCCGTATGCCGGCCACGACGATAATCGCGATTGGTTCATGCTCAATCTGGTCGAGACGAAATTGATCACCGCAGCACTGTATCAAAAATGGTTTCCGCAAATTGTTTATGACGTGCATCAAATGGGTGACAAAGGTCCGCGCTTTTTCTTCCCGCCATTTTATGAAGTCTCTAACCCTCATATCGATCCGATTTTGTTGCGCTCAATCCTGCAGATCGGCGGCCATGTCACCACGGATTTAGCCGCGCAAGGCTTCACCGGCGTCGCGACGGAATGGACGTTCGACACCTGGTGGCACGGCGGCATGCGCAGCGCGCCGTATTTTCACAACAGCGTCGGCTTGCTCAGCGAAGCGGCAAGCGCGAAATTAGCGACGCCGATTGAAATTAAATTTGACGAGATCGGCGGCGGCGGGCGCGGCCTCACGAACGCCCGCGAGTTTCAAACCAATTTTCCCGAGCCGTGGAAAGGCGGCTGGTGGCGCCTGCGCAACATCGTCGATCTCGAATTGACTGCAAGTTATTCGCTGCTCACGCTGGCCGCGCGCTATCGCGATCAATGGCTGCACAATTTTTACCGCCTCGGCCAACGCGCAATTGCGCGGGGCAAAAAAGACTCGCCGCGCGCGTATCTAATTCCGTTGCAACAACACGATGCCGCTGCGACGAAAAAATTGCTCGAGATCATGCTCGTGCAGGGCACGGAAATTCTCCGCGCCAAAAAAGATTTTATCGCCGAAGGCGCAATTTATCCGGCTGGAAGTTTTATCATTGATCTCGCGCAACCGTATCGCAATAATGTTGTTGCTTTATTTGAAAAACAAAAATATCCGGAGAAGCGGCGTTACCCCGGCGGCCCACTGGAACAACCCTATGATGTGACCGGCTGGACTTTGCCGTTGCAAATGGGCGTGGAATATTTTGCCAGCGCGCAGGAGGTCAAAGATTTGATTGCAGATACGCTCAATGCGTTTACGGCGACCACGACTCAACTTCTTACCACAGCCAATGCAACGCCCGCCAAAAGCGAACAGTTCAGCATCTCACCGAATAGTCTTGATGCTTATAAACTCGTCAATCGGTTATTGCAGAAAAATCAAACCGTGTGGTGGAGCCGCGGTAATTCTGCCGAGAAAAATCAGCTTCTCGTACAAACCAACTCCGAGGAGTTAAACAAAGCCGCGCAGGATTTAACTGTGAACCTCGCAAGTGTCATTGCTGCCGGCAATAATGACAATGCGCAACGCCTGAAACGACCGCGCGTTGGCATCTATCGCAGTTTTGTGCCAACCGCTGATGAAGGTTGGACACGTTTCGTGTTGGACGAGTTTGAATTTGACTATAAAACGTTGGAAGACGGCGATCTGCGTCGCGGCGAGTTTATCACACAATTTGACGCGATTATTTTTCCCGACCAACGTGATAGCACGATTTTACTGGGCCGCCGAGCCGATGACAATGACGACAACAAGTATCCGCTGGAATTCATCGGTGGAATCGGGACGCTGGGATTAAGCCATATTCGCCGTTTCGTTGAAACCGGCGGCACGCTCCTCGCGTTTGACGGCGCCACACGGCTCTTCATTCGCCAGTGGGCGCTGCCCGTGGTGAATGAACTGGATGGCGTAAAGGCAACGGAGTTTTCCGCGCCCGGCTCGTTGTTTCGCGGCATCGTTGATACAAATCATCCGATTGCTTTTGGCATGCCGCGCGAAACGACGCTGTTCTTCAGCAACTCCGGCGCGTTCTCGGTGCGCGAGGGCCGTTCGGTTGTCAAATATCCGTTGCAAAATCCTCTACTCAGCGGCTGGTTGCAAGGCGAAAATAAAATACAAGG
>CAYZFF010000019.1:21355-30497 GCA_964477305.1 uncultured Cytophagia bacterium | reverse complement strand
CCCCTACGCCGAAATCCATTTCGCCCTGCCTCTTTCTCGCGGCTATACCTATCGCGTGCCCGAAAGCCTCGATGCGATGGCGCAAATCGGCTGTCGCGCGCTGGTGCCGCTCGGCAAGCGTATCGCCACCGGCTTCATTGTGCGGCGCACAGACCAGATTGATTTTGCGCCGGAAAAGCTGCGCGAGGTTTTGGATGTGCTCGACGCGGCGCCGCTGTTCGATGCAGCGCGGTTGAAGTTAGCGGAATGGATTGCCGGTTACTATCTCTGCAGCCTCGGCGAAGTGTTGCGGACGATGCTGCCGCCGGGTTTGGAGAAAGAGAGCCATCAATATGTGCGGCTCACGCGCGAGCCGTCGGCGGAAGAGCTGGCGCGTTTGGAAAATCGCGCGCCGCGACAGGCGGAAATCGTGCGCGCGTTGCTCGGCAAAGAGGGATACAAAGTTCGATTTCTCGTGAAGCATTTGCGCTATGCCGGCGTGCGCAGCAGCCTACAAAGTTTGATAGCTGCGGAGCTTGTCGAAGCAAGCCAGCAACTGCAGGAGGGTGAGGCGCGCGCGCAAAAAAGATTTTTTGTTCAACTTACGCCGGCGGGGAAAGAAGTATTGGGAAAGGGCGAAGGGAACAAAGCAAATGGTGACGGGCGGCGGGCAACGGGCGCGAGTGAAAAAATCAATATTAGAAAATTAACCGCCAAACAATTGGAAGGCTTGCAACTGCTGGCCAAACGCGGAGAAATGCTGCGCGCGTTGTTTTTAAAACGCAGCGGGCTTGGCGGGCCGTCGCTGCAATCGCTGGCGCAGCGCGGATTGGTGCAGTTCGTTGAGCGTGAGATCGAGCGCAGTCCGTATTTTATTTCTTCCAGCAGTCCACCGGCGAAAACCGAAATTCCATTTTTTATTCTAAATGCGGAACAGGCCAATGCGGTGCAACGGGTGACGGAAGCGATGCAGCAAAATCGCTTCGAGGTTTTTTTATTGCACGGCATCACTGGCAGCGGCAAGACCCAGGTTTATATCGACGCGATTCGCAATACGCTGGCGCAGGGCAAAGACGCGATCATGCTGGTGCCGGAGATTTCACTGACGCCGCAGGCCGTGGCGCGGTTTCAAGCAAACTTCGGCAATCTCATCGCGGTGTTGCACAGCCACATGAGCACGGGCGAGCGTTACGATGCGTGGCGGCGCGTGCATCGCGGCGAAGCGCGGGTTGTCGTCGGTGCGCGCTCGGCGGTGTTTGCGCCGGTCAAAAATCTTGGACTGATTGTCGTTGATGAGGAACACGAAGGCAGTTACAAGCAAGATAAATCCCCGCGCTATCAGGCGCGCGATGTCGCGATTGTCCGCGCCCAAATGAGTCAAGCCGCCGTGCTGCTCGGCTCGGCAACGCCGGCGATTGAATCTTACACGAATGCGCAGCGCGGCAAATATACGCTGCTCGAACTGCCGAATCGTATCGATAATGTGCCATTACCGGAAGTGCGCATTCTCGATATGATTCGCTGGCGGCAATCCGCGCCGGATCATGAAGGCATTTTTTCCAGAATCCTTTTTGAAAAGATCAACGAGAAACTGGAGAAAAAAGAGCAAATCATTTTGCTGCAAAATCGCCGCGGCTTTGCGCCGCTGATTCGTTGCGTCAGTTGCGGCTTCGTGCGTTTGTGTGATGCTTGCAATATGGCGATGACGTATCATAAACGGGGAAATCTTTTGCGCTGTCATTATTGCAATGCGTACGAGCGCGCGCCGGACGTTTGTCCGCAGTGCAAGAGTCTCGATATTATTTATAAAGGCATCGGCACGCAAAAAGTGGAGCAGGCGCTGCACGAGCTGTTTCCACAGGCGCGGGTGGTGCGCATGGATTTGGATACGACACGCGGCAAACTGGCGCACGATCGCATTCTCCGCGAATTTGGCGAGCACAAATTTGATATTTTACTCGGCACGCAAATGATTGCGAAGGGCTTGGATTTTCACAAGGTGACGCTGGTTGGCGTGGTCTCGGCGGACACCGGATTGTTGCGCCCGGATTTTCGCGCCGGTGAGCGCACGTTTCAATTGCTCACCCAGGTGGCCGGTCGCGCCGGCCGCCGCAATCTGCCGGGCGAAGTCATTATTCAAACTTATTCTCCCGACGATGTTTGCATGGCCTGCGCGCGCGCGCACGATTTCAAAAAATTTTATGAGTATGAGGTGCGCCAGCGCGAGGCGTTGCGTTTTCCGCCGTTCAGCCGTTTGGCGTTGGTGCTGTTTCGGCATCGCGACAACGAACGCATTCGCGGCATTGCGCAGGATTTTACGGCTTTGCTCAAAAAATATGCCGGCCCATTTCGCGTGTTCGGCCCGACCCCCTCGCCGCTCGAACGCATTGAACATGAATTTCGCTGGCAGGTGCTAATTAAAAACGATATGCTGAAAGATCCGGCGGGACAACAAACCCGCGCGACGTTGAGCCGGGTGGTGCAATTTTTCCACAAGGCGAATCGCAATCAGCGGTTGCGTGTGATTGTCGATATTGATCCGGTGAACATGATGTGAGTAAAACGTGGAACGCAAACGTAAATTTTGAGCGCTACGTTTGACATTTTAAAGCGGGCCTTTGAATTGTTGCAATATTGCAAAGTATTTGACAATTTTTATGACTATCGTTTCGCCAAAGATTAAGCTTGCAAAGGTTGTGGCGAAGTGTTATATTTTACAAAAATTTTGCGCGTAACTTTGGTTCCGCCTAACTTTGACGAATCATTCATTTTAGCGAGATCGTTTCGCGGCCATGCGTTATGGTTTAATTTCTGATATTCACGCCAATCTGGAAGCATTGGAAGTGGTGCTGGCGGCACTGCGGAAAGAATCGGTGGATCAGATTCTTTGCCTGGGCGATGTCATCGGCTATGGCCCCAGCCCCAATGAGTGCGCCAAGCTCGTGCAGGAAAGTGCGGCCGTTTGTCTCGTCGGTAATCACGATGAAGCGTCCTTGGGACGCGTCGATCTGGATTTATTCAATTATATGGCGCGGCAGGCCATTGAGTGGACAACTGAGCAGCTTTCCGAAACGTCGCTGCAGTTTTTAAAAGCGCTGCCCTACACCAAAAGTTACGGCGAATTCATGATCGTGCACGCGTCGCCGGATGATCCGCGGCGCTGGAATTACATTCTTAATTTGGAAGACGCCGAGCGCGGTTTTAAAGCCTTCTCGGAAAAGATTTGCTTTGTCGGGCATTCCCACACGCCGTGGGTGATTCCGCTGCCGCCCGACGGTCGCAT
Organism: uncultured Cytophagia bacterium; assembly: GCA_964477305.1. Taxonomy (GTDB): domain Bacteria; phylum Zhuqueibacterota; class Zhuqueibacteria; order Zhuqueibacterales; family Zhuqueibacteraceae; genus Zhuqueibacter. Next base: position 27,235 of record CAYZFF010000019.1, on the reverse strand, counting down.
GCGAGTTTTGCATGATTATCCCCTCGCAATTAAGGCCGATTGTCGGTACTTGATCAATATCGGGAGCGTTGGTCAACCACGTGATCGCAATCCGGAAGCGGCGTTCGGCATTTTGGACACGGTGCCGTTGCGTTATACTTTGAAACGCGTGCCTTATGAGGTCACCGTAACGCAAAAGAAGATTCGCGACACGGGCGTTTTGCCAGGATTTTTAGCTGATCGTCTGGCGACTGGCCAATAGCAAGTTTTGACAACCAACCAGCACAGCGCTAACATTTGTCTTTCCTCTTCGCTAATATAACGAGATGCAAATTCGCGTAGGGATGCGAGCCGGTAGGTGCAAAGGATTGAAGCTTAGGAGGTTTTATGATGCAGTTAGCAGAAAAAACGGCTGAACAGTTCATGCTGTCAACGGAAACGTTCAACCAGGTCAATGAAATTTTGCGGGAGTTGCTGGCCAGTACGCGCTCGGATTTTGCGCTGTTTTGCGATACAAACGGCAATCCGATTACCCATCACGGGAAACAGCACGTGGTCAATCTTTCCGGTTTGTCGGCGCTGGCGGCGGGCAATTTTGCCGCCACTTCGGAGATGGCGCGCGTCATCGGCGAGAAGGAGGGCTTTAAATTTATTTTTCAAGAAGGCGAGCGGCGCAATTTTTATCTCTGTAACGTCAGTTATAATTTTTTGCTGGCGATTATTTTTGAGAAAACGGTGGCGCTCGGCCTCGTTCGTATTTTTGCGAACAAGGCGGTGGAAAATTTAAAAGGCGTGCTCGACAAAGCGGCCAAAGCGGAGCAAAAAGCTTCGGATTTTATCGATTCGGAGTTCGGGTTGTTGCTGGGCAAAGAGTTCGATAAATCTTTCAGCATTTAATGGCGCCCGCAAATGATTTGATGAAATCACCCACGGAAAATTCGGAATCGCTATCTCGAACAGGACGCTGCACCTATGTTTGTCAACTGGGCTTTACAGGAAGTTAATCTGAAAATCGTTTACTACGGGCCGGGCCTCAGCGGCAAGACGACCAATCTGGAATATATTTATCGCAAAATTGATCCGTCGCTGCGCGGCGATCTGATCACCTTGAAGACGCGCGAGGAGCGCACGCTGTATTTTGATTTTTTGCAGCTTGAAGTCGGGCGCATCAAAGGCATGAAGCCCAAGTTCAATCTGTACACGATTCCGGGGCAGGTGTATTATTCGCACAGCCGCAAAATTATTTTGCGCGGCGTTGACGGCATTGTCTTTGTCGCGGATTCGCAGGCCGATCGCATGACGGAAAATCTCGATTCGCTGATGGATCTCGAGCAAAATTTGATTGAAAACGGCCACTCGCTCCAAAGCTTTCCTTGGGTTTTGCAATATAACAAACGCGATTTGCCGCGGGTGATACCGCTCAACGAGTTGGATGCCAAGTTGAATTTTCATCAAACGCCGACGATTGAAGCCGTCGCCTCGCGCGGTACCGGCGTGTTGGAAACGCTGAAAATGGCCATTCAGGGCGTTGTGGGCCAGGTGCAAAAAGTAATTTGAAAAACAATCCGGTATCCGCCAGGATCCGGTGAGGTGAACAACTGCAAATTTTATCATCAGCGCAATGGAGTTTTTATAAGGACGGATATGTATTCTGAAGACCCCGAAGTTTCGGAAAATGGCGCTCTGGAAGAGGTCGCGGTGAAGTCGCCGCAGGAGCTGATTGAAACTAAAATGGCGGATATTCTCGGACAGGGCACTTACGAAGCCGCCTACCTGTTTAGTGACGAAGGCCTGCCGATTGCGCAGGCTTCAAATGCAGAGGGCCAGCAGGTGGATCGCGATCGCATTGCCGAACTGTCGATTTTATTTCACGACGTCCGGCGCATGGCTGCGGTGATGGGCGGTATTTCCAGTTTGCGTGAAGTCATTATTGAAGGCGAGAATCAACGCAAAATCGTTTTTCGTTTTTTTAATGCGTTTGGCCAGCAGGTGATTCTCGCGGTGGTGGTGCCGCCGAAGAAATCCTACAAACAACGCACGAATGAGCTGGAAAGACTGGTGGTCGGCGAGTCGTTTTAAAAAAATTCAGCCACCACGAGATAGCGTAAAAAACGCAACAACGCCGCGACACTAAAAAATAGATAAAAGTTCATGCGCAGCGCGCCGGCGAGATAGGTCAAGGGATCGCCGATTACCGGCAGCCATGACATCGCGAGCGACCATTTTCCCCACCGCTGCATCAGGCCGTAAGCGCGAGCCAGTGGTTGCTTTTGCAAATACTGGTGCAGCAATTTCTCTTCAACTTTTGACCCCACCCAGTAATTGAACGCGATACCGGCACAATTTCCAACCGTGGCGAATACCAGCGCTGGAATCACCGGCATCTTCAGCGCCAGCGCTGCCGCCAGCGCCACTTCCGAGCTAACCGGGAGAACCGTTGCAGCGAAAAAACAGAATAACAGCAAACCGAGATAGCCGAAGTGCTCGAGAAGAAAAGTCATTAGCGCGAAGATTTCGTGTTATGATACTTTAGCCATTGAGCTATACGGTACGAAATTTCCGGCTAAATTCAAAACCTCATCCTTCCTTCATCCAACTTGCCATCCTCGATATTTCCAGCGTGCCTTTCTTCAGCGCATATTCCTTCATGTAACTAAACAACACCGGCGTCACCACCAACACATGAATGGTTGACGTAATCAAACCACCGATCATTGGCGCGGCGAGCGGTTGCATGACATCGGCGCCGACGCCGTGGCTCCACATGATCGGAATGAGGCCAATTAGACTCGTGCCCACCGTCATGATTTTCGGACGCAGCCGCATGACCGAGCCTTCAATCGTAGCGTCGGTGATATCCTGCATGGTGATCGCGCCGCGTTTACCATGCTCGTGCGCGTGGAGTCTACGATCCAGCGCTTCGTGCAAATAAACCACCATGACGACGCCGGTTTCAACCGCGAGGCCGTAGAGCGCGATGAAGCCCACCCACACCGCCACGCTGAAGTTGTAGCCGAGAAAATAAATCAAATATACCCCGCCGATGAGCGCAAATGGCACCGAGAGCATCACCACAAAGGCTTCTAAAAAATCTTTCGTGGTAAAATAAAGCATCACAAAGATGATCAGAAAGACCATTGGCATCATAATCTGCAAACGGGCTTTGGCGCGAATTTGATTTTCCCACTGCCCGCTCCATTGCACGGTGTAGCCCTGCGGCAATTGCAATTCACGTTGCAAAATTTGCTTGGCTTCTTCAACAAAGCTGCCCATATCGCGGCCGCGTACATTTAAAAACACAATCGAGCGCAGTTGCGCATTCTCGCTGGAGATCATCGGCGGGCCGGGCGCGACTTCGATTTTCGCCAATTGGCCGAGCGGAATGTAGGTGCGGCTGAAGCTCGAAGATTGAGGATTGATGATCGATGATTGCGCATCACCATTTGAGGAAGTCATCGTCGAGGCTTCTTCACGCATCCCGCCGTTGCCTCGATCTTCTATCTTCGCGCTTCCATTCTCCATCTTCAATCCTCCATTCATCAAGCCAACCGGCACGAGTAAATTCTTGAGCGCTTCGATATTGTCGCGCCATTCGCGCTCGTAGCGCACGCGAATCGGGAAGCGCTCGCGACCGGCGATCACCACACCGAGATTTTCGCCGCCTATCGCCGTCTCAATCAAATCTTGCACATCACCGATATTGATGCCGTAACGCGCGACTGCTTCGCGGTCAACTTTGATGTCGAGAAACAAACCACCTTGCGTGCGTTCGGCGTACAGGTCGGCAGCGCCGGGCACGGTTCTGAGAATGCGTTCCGATTCAATGGCCAAGCGCTCCAACGTGTCGAGATTCGCGCCAAAAATTTTAACGCCCAAATCCGTGCGCACGCCGGTGGCGAGCATGTTGATACGATTGATGATCGGCTGCGTCCAACCGTTACGGACGCCGGGAATTTGGAGTTTCGCATCCAACTCGGCAATGATGTCGTTCTTTGTAATGCCGGGCCGCCACTCTGTTTTCGGCTTCAACAATATGATCGTCTCGATCATGCTTACGGGCGCGGGATCGGTCGAAGTCTCCGCTTTGCCGAGTTTGCCGAGCACTTGTTCGACTTCGGGAACGGATTTGATGATCGCGTCTTGCACTTGCAGTATGCGATTGACTTCGGTGATCGAAGCCGAGGGCAACGTCACCGGCATGAATAGCAAACTGCCTTCATCAAGCGGCGGCATGAATTCCGATCCCATGCTCATCATCATCGGAATCGTGATGAGCAACGCAATGACATTGAGGCCGATGGTGAGCTTGCGATGTTTCAGCACCCACCGAATCACCGGTGCGTAGAGCCAGTTCAAAAAGCGCGTGATCGGATTTTGATTCTCGCGGCGAAACTTGCCGCGCGTGAGCAGCGTCATCAACATCGGCACCAGCGTGATCGCGATGATCGCCGAGCCGGCCAGCACAAAAGTTTTCGTGAAAGCCAGCGGCCGGAAGAGCTTGCCTTCCTGCCCCTCCAGCAAAAACACCGGCAGAAACGAAACCACCATGATGGCGACGGAATAAAAAATCGCCGGCCCGACCTGCTTCGCGGAGAGAATGGAAATTTCGACGAAATCCTGTTTGGTTAACTCGCCTTTTTCTTCCTGCGCGCGCGCCACGTTGCGATAGGCATTTTCCACCAACACGATGGAAGCGTCGACGATGACGCCGATGGCGATGGCGATGCCGCCGAGCGACATGATGTTGGAAGTAATGCCGAAATATTTCATCCCGATGAAGGCGATGAGCACGGCCACCGGAATTTCGATGATGACGCGCAACACGCTGCGGACGTGCAGCAAGAAGATCAACACCATAATCGTGACAACAACGGCTTCTTCGATCAACGCTTTTTTGAGCGTTCCCACCGCGGCCAGGATGAGGTCGCTGCGATCATACGCGGTTTTAATCTCGACGCCTTGCGGCAAGCCGGGCGTGATCTCGGTGATTCTTTGTTTGACGCGATCGATGACGGCTTTGGCGTTCTCGCCGTAGCGCATGACCACGATGCCGCCGACGACCTGGCCCTTGCCGTCTTTCTCGATGGCGCCGCGGCGTTGATCACCGCCCATTTGCGCCGTACCAATATTTTTAATGAACACCGGCGTGCCGTTCGGGCCGCTGCCGACCATGATATTTTCCACGTCCCGCAGCGATTGAATATAACCCTGCCCGCGCACGAAATATTCGGCGTCGGAAATTTCCAAAATTTTTCCGCCGACGTCGTTGTTGGAACGCATCACCGCGTCGCGCACGTCGTTGAGCGTGAGGTTGTAGCCTTTCATTTTATTCGGATCGATATCGACTTGATATTGCCGCACGTAGCCGCCGACCGAGGCGACTTCGGCGACGCCGGGCACGCCCTGCAAATGCAGTTTCACGTACCAATCTTGAATGGTGCGCAGCATTCCCAAATCGTGTTTGCCTTCGACCGTATACCAGAAAACGTGTCCGACGCCGGTGCCGTCCGGGCCGAGTTGCATCTTCGCGCCGGGCGGCAGCAGGGTTTGCACGGTAGAAAGTTTTTCCAACACGCGGCTGCGCGCCCAATACAATTCCGTGGTTTCTTCAAAAATGATGTAGATGAACGACATGCCGAACATCGACTGCGCGCGCACGGCATGCACCTGCGGCACGCCCTGTAGTGCCGTCACCAGCGGAAAGGTAATCTGGTCTTCGACCAACTGGGGCGAACGGCCCATCCATTCGGTGAAAACAATGACTTGATTCTCGGATAAATCCGGAATCGCATCGAGCGGCGTGTTCTGCACCGCCCAAACGCCCCAGCCGATGATGATCAGATAAAACAAGATCACGATGAATTTATTGCGGGCGCAATAGTCAATGATTTTTTCGATCAT
>CAYZFF010000019.1:0-21255 GCA_964477305.1 uncultured Cytophagia bacterium | reverse complement strand
ACAAGATCACGATGAATTTATTGCGGGCGCAATAGTCAATGATTTTTTCGATCATGATGGGTTCCTGCAAGATTGCAGTTGAAAAAAACTATGTCAAAAGTTGCTTGTTTCGATTTCAAAAAATACTTATAATAAATGAACAGCTTGACGAATTGAAAATAGCCGAATCCCGTGCATGAAGCTCGTTTCGTTCACGACAATCATCGCGCCCGAGAAGTTGTGTGACTATCTTCTTAACCCTTCTCATGGCGAAGGTAAATCCAAGGCGCGCTTCTTGAACGAGATGGGCTACGATCAGGCCAATTGGCAGCTTCTTGAAGCCGATTTGAGAGCACAACATTTACCGATTGACGTCATCCTTGGAAAACAATCGTTGTTTGGAACCAAATACGAAATCGTTGCACCGCTCCTCGGGCCAAATGGCCAAAAGCGTTGGATTCGTTCCGTTTGGATGATTCGACGCCGCGAATCGGTTGTTCGCTTTGTCACATTAATTCCGGAGCCAAAACAATGAACTTCGCACTCTTTTCTCGCGTCATTCTCACAGAGGATTTCCCTGATGAAAACCTCGTTACCGGAGACATGGGTGTTGTGGTCGAGCATCATCCGGCGACGCAAGATTATCCCGAAGGATATGAAGTTGAATTCTTTGCCGGCAACGGCGAAACGGTTTCCGTGGTTTCCGTGCCGGTGACGGCGTTGCGCACGGCCACACGAAAAGATATTTTGCATGCGCGCGAACAGTTCACCGTAGCGTCGTAGTTATTCTCCTACTGTTGATGCGGCTTTGACGCCTGCTGCAACTGACTCTCCGAATCCAGCAAAAACCCGCCGGTGACGACGATTTTTTCCCCGCCTTGCAACCCACTGAGCACTTCATAATACTCCTCCGTTTGCGCGCCGACTGTGACTTCGCGCGGCGCGAACATATTTTCTTGAATTTCGATCCACACCACCGTGCGCTTGCCGGTCGTGAGCACCGCAGAAGTTGGAATCACGAGCGCCTCGTTGAGCGGAATCATGATCTGCGCCTTCACATACAATCCGAGCCGGAGCTTGCCGGCGGGATTGGCAAACTCCGCGCGCACGCGCATCGTACGCGTCTCGTTGTTGATCGTGGGATCGATGAAGGTCACTTTTCCGGTGAAGACTTCATTCGGGTAAGCCTCGCTCGTCATGCGCACTGGTTGGTTGATTTTGACGAAGCGAATATCTTTTTCATAAACTTCCAAATACATCCACACGATGGAAAGATCAGCCACGTCATACATATCCTGGCCTACCCAGGTGTAATGCTGCGGATCAACGCTCTTTTTCAACACCGTCCCGCTGATTGGCGAATACGTCGTCACAATCTCGCGCGCTTTGCGCGTTTGTTCCAATTCCGGAATGAGCCGCTCCAGGCCCAAGAGCACCAGCTTTTGCCGGGCTTGTGCGAGCATTTCTTGTGAAGTGTTTGCGAGCGTTGCCGTTGCCGTTTTGCTGATTTCCTGTGATTGCAATGCGAGCAAAAATTCCTGTTGCGCCGAGATCGCTTCCGGGCTATAAACCTCCGCAACCGGATCGCCGGCTTTTACCTGTTGTCCGGTGTAAGAAAGATAAAGCTTTTCCAAACGCCCGGGGAAGCGTGCGCTGATGTGTTTGAAATTCGGCTCCGCCACTTCCACTACACCAACGGCGTTGATTGCTTTATTCAACATGCGCCGCTCGACGGTGGTCGTGGCAACGTTTGCCATTACCCGTTGCGTCGAGGAAAGACGCACGGCTTCGAGCGCCGCCATGTCGTCATCGGACATTTCCTTTGCTTCTGTTTTCTTGACGAGCGCCATGTTGCATACCGGACACGCACCAGGCTTATCGCGGCGCACCGAAGGATGCATCGGGCAGGTGTAATATGCGGCTGGGTGATTGACCGGCGCTCCATCGATGGGCTCTTTTACCGGGAAGAATTTCGGATAGATTGATATTGCTGTAACGGCACAAGCCGCCAATCCCACCAGCCAGAGAATAAATCGTTTGTTCACGTTGTATTCCTTTCATAAAAGGTTGCTTGTTCCATCAACCTTGCTAAGCGGCGTGAAGAAACACCGCTCGCCATGGCACGCCTTTAGTTGAGTTGCTGTCGGCGCAATCGCAATGCATTGGCAATCACCGAAACCGAACTGAAACTCATGGCGGCGCCCGCGAGTATTGGACTGAGCAATACACCGAAGAATGGATAGAGTACGCCCGCCGCGATGGGAATACCGATTGTATTATAAATGAAAGCGAAGAAAAGGTTCTGACGAATATTGCGCATCATCGCGCGGCTCAAAGAGATCGCATTCGTGATGCCGCGCAGATCGCCTTTGACCAGCGTGATACCGGCGCTTTCCATGGCGACATCCGTGCCCGTACCCATCGCGATGCCCACGTGCGCCGCGGCCAAAGCCGGCGCGTCGTTGATACCGTCACCCGCCATCGCTACCACACGGCCTTGCTGCCGCAGTTGCTGGATGCGCTCGTGTTTGTGCTGCGGCTCGACGCCGGCTTCCACTTCATCAATGCCGAGTTGCTTCGCCACGGTTTCCGCGGTCCGCGGATTATCACCGGTGAGCATGATGATTTTCAAGCCGAGGCGGTGCAATTCTTTGACGGCCTCCGGCGTTGAGGCTTTGAGTGGATCGGCAACTGCAAGCAAGCCCGCGGCTTTGCCGTTCATCGCGATGAAAATAACCGTATTGCCTTCGGATTCCAGTTGTGCGGCGCGCGAGTCAAACGCTACCGTGCCGGTTACGCCGCGTTGTTGCAAGAAAGCGAGCTTGCCTACAATAATTTCGCGCTCGTTGAGTTTGCCAAGGACGCCGCCGCCGGTAATCGAGATGAAATCCGTAATGGCTTGCGGCTTCACACCACGTTCTTTCGCGCCTTGAACGACTGCCGCCGCCAAAGGATGTTCGCTGTTTTGTTCAATGGACGCAGCAGCCATGAGCAATTCATGTTCATTAAAACTTTCTGCCGTCAACACGGCGACGAGACGCGGCTTGCCTTCGGTGAGCGTACCGGTTTTATCGACCACCAGCGTATCGACGCGTTCCATCGCTTCGATAGCCTCGGCGTTACGAATGAGCACGCCGGCTTGGGCGCCGCGCCCGATGCCGACCATCACCGACATCGGCGTGGCCAAACCCAATGCGCAAGGACAAGCGATGATCAACACGGCAACGGCATTGACAATCGCATAAGTTAGGCGGGGTTCCGGGCCGAAGAAATACCACAGAAGCGAAGTGACGGCTGCAATCGCAACAACAGCAGGGACGAAGTAGCCGGAAATTTTATCGGCCAAACCTTGAATCGGCGCGCGGCTGCGTTGTGCTTGCGCGACCATATCGACGATCTGCGCGAGTAGCGTGTCGCTCCCCACGCGCTGAGCTTGCATCACGAAACTGCCCGTGCCGTTGACGGTGCCGCCGGTAATTTTATCGCCAGTATTTTTTTCCACCGGCATTGGCTCGCCAGTAATCATCGACTCATCGACACTGCTGCGCCCTTCGATGATAGTGCCATCAACCGGGATTTTTTCGCCGGGCCGGACGCGCAAGTGGTCGCTCACTTTCACGGTTTCCAACACTACCTCTTGCTCCTCGCTGCCGCGAATGAGACGCGCAGTCGGCGGCGCGAGATTGAGCAACGCGCGAATGGCGTTGCCCGTGCGGCTGCGTGCGCGCAATTCGAGCACTTGCCCGAGCAACACAAGTACGACGATCATTGCCGCGGCTTCAAAATAAATTCCAACGCCGCCGTGGTGCCGCATTGAATGCGGAAACAAGTTTGGCAACAGCATCGCGACAGCACTAAAAACATAGGCCGTACTCACGCCAATGGCGATCAGCGTGAACATGTTCAACTGCATCGTTTTGATTGAGCGCCAGCCGCGCTTGAAGAACGGCCAGCCGGCCCACAACACCACCGGCGTGCTGCAAATGAATTGCAGCCAGCGCGAAATATTTTCCGAAACGACATTCAGCGCTGGAATGAGATGCGCCATGGCCAACAGAAAAACCGGTAACGTGAGCGCCGCGCCAATCCAGAACCGGCGCGTCATGTCGAGCAACTCGGCGTTTTCTTCTTCGGTATCGGCAGTCCCGCTTTGCGGGATTTTCGGCTCCAGCGCCATGCCGCAAATTGGACAATCACCGGGAAGATCCTGCTCAATTTCCGGATGCATTGGACACGTGTAAATGATTTTGCTCTTTGGTTTCCACGCCGGATTCTTTTCCAAGGCCATCCCGCATTTGGGACAATCTCCGGGCTTGTCACTCTCGACGCCCTCGCACATCGGACAGAAATACTTTGCCGATTGTGCTCGTTTGGTCTCGGCAACAGGCTCGTGTGCACAACATGGCATCTGTTCTTGCGTTCGCGCTAATTTCAATTGCAATAAATGCGGCGCAGGCATGGAATGCGTCTCGTGCTGCGAAGCCGAATGATTCACCGGAGCGTGAGGAGGTGCGGCGGCATTGGGTCGTGCGGTTAAAGTTATCTTGACGGGCGGCGTTAAAAATTTCTGCCGGCAATGCTCGCAGCAAAAATAAAATATCTGACCCTCGCGTTCGGCGCGAAGCCCCGTCGATTCATCGACCGTCATGCCGCAAATGGGATCTTTAGCCATAACAAACCACTTGATAATCTCGCTGCCACCCGTTGGCGCGGCAGCGAGAGTTGATGAAATACACTTGCAAAGAGTTAGTTGCTATCGTGACTGCCGGGCACTTTGCAGCACGCATCGAGCGCGGCATATGCGGCGGAATCGCTTTTGGTCTCGTTAGCGTCATAGCCGGCGAGCGCAATCGCTTTTTCCAGCGCGGCTAAACTGGTTTGGGCCGGATCAAAACTGGCCTGTGCAACTTTGGTGCTGAGGTCAACTTTCACTGAACTGACGCCTTCGACCGCAGTGAGCGCGTCTTCGACATGCCCGACACAACTGTTGCACTGAACGGAAGGCACTTTGATGTCGACTTGTTGCACATTGGCTGCAACTTGCGTTGCGCCGTCAGCAGTTTTGGCCGCCTCGTTTTCCGGTTTGTTGCAGGCAACAAGAGCCAATCCCAAAGCCAGTGTCAAGAAAATGGATTTCATGTTCATACTCCTTGTGAATGGTTTTAAAAAAATTAAGTTTTGTGAGAGTTGATTTACATTTTTCCAACCGCGCGCTCCAACTCCGCCAAACTCATTTCATACATGGCCGTGGCTTCATGATATTCCAATTTAAACATCTGCAGCATGCGATAACTATCGAGCAGCATGAGAAAATCGGTTTGCCGGGTTTGATAAGCGGCGATGGTGGCTTGCAACGCTTGTTCGGCCTGCGGCAGAACGGAATCGCGATACAATTCCACCGACCGTTGCGCGCTTTGCACACCGACCCATGCTTCCTGCACCATAAACTTCACCATGTTGCGCGAGTTGTTCAGCATCGCTTCTTTCATCCGGGTTTCAGCCTCGGTTTCTTCAATTCGCCCGCGATACTTCTTGCTGGACCAGAAAGCAAACGGCAGGTTGAAGCCGGCCATTGCCGTCCAGCCGTTAAAACCATCGAACGGCGAAGTAACATATTTAAGCGACAAATCGAGGTCGGGCCAATATTGGTTTTTGGCCAAGGAATTGGCGGTGCGGCTCTGCGTCACGCTCAACGCATCGTGATGAATCATCGGGCGATGGGCCAGCGCGTATTGTTGCAGTTCTTCCAGATCAAAAGCCGCGACCTTTCTTTCCGGTAAAACGGCGCGCCCAAGCGGCGCTTGCGGCGGGCGGTTCAAGAGAATGTTCAAACGCGCCGCGGTAATTTCTTCCTGTTGTTGCAGGGTGATTTGCTCGTTGGCGAGCTTGGCCAACTCGACATTGGCCTTCAACACGTCCTGATTCATCACGATACCGACGGCATATCTGGCCTGCGCGATTTTGACAAAATGTTGCATCAGCGCGAGGTTTTCATCGTTGACCGCGCGTGCCTGTTGCACAAAATAAAGCTTGAAATAGGCGACTTTAATTTGCGTGATGATGTCCAACCGCTTCTCGGCATAATCGTGATGCGCATGCTCGGCGTCGATCTCCGCAATTCTTCGGGCCTTCGCCAGCTTGCCGGGAAACGGCAACATCTGGCTGATCCCGAAATTAAGGAATTTCCATTCGGCGGTTTTAAACGGCGTGGTGCCCGGCGCTTCTTCAATTTCGATGGCGAAGCGCGGATCGTCCAATGCGCTCATTTGCGGAATGCGCGCTGCCGCGGCATGATGGCCGGCCTCCGCAGCCCGCAGTTCCGGATTATGTTGCAGCGCTTCTGCAAGCAACTCCTCAAGCGTGATCGTCTTTGCCGAGTCGTCTTGAGCAAAAAGCGGAGGGGTGCTGAACAATATGATCAGCAAAAATGTGTATGGTTTCATAGGCACACCTAAAACGAACGGCCGTTGCCGCAATGCCGGTTGCGATAAAAATCGCCGCCGTGTTTTCAGGCTAAAAATAGCGCCTGTAAAAACACGAGGAACGACGCCAAATTTTTAAAAATTGAGAGTTGGGCGCACTACGCCCTTGCAGGTGGGATTAAATAAGAAAAGTCGCCAACAACTTGTAGAGTTGATTGTCGGCAAAATGCGTGGTTGAGGTGGAAAAAGTAAATTCGCGCGTGGTCGAAACACCGGCTGTTGCATTCGCCGCGACGAAGGGAAGCGGCGCCGCAAGATCGTAGTAGATACGCACTGGCGTAACCACAGCCGCTGGCATTGTTTCGCCCTTAACCGGTGCACTCGCTTCACAACAGGTCATGCGGGCCGGTGTTTCTGCCTGGCAACAGGGCATCGGCTTGCAGGCTTGCGCCGGCTTTTCATTGCAAGCCAACTCTAAGCTGATACCGATGACGGGTGCGCCAAGTTGCAGCACGACGAGCGCGAGGATGGACAGTTTTTTTAGATGAGACCTGCGCATATTAAAATGTACAATATTACCCTTTGCGGTGCAACTACTTTAACAAAAAAGTTTTAAATTTATTCCCGATGCAATCATGGAAAATTTCTACACCGTGCCGCACATTTTAGAGTTCACAAAGAGTGTGCCGAAAAACTTAAGGCGAATTATCAAAAACTTATTTCACTTTACCGGCCGCCAGCGCAACCGCATTTCCTGTTTTTAACAATTAAAGGCGGGAATTTTCTCATTATTAAGAGGAATGACACAACTCTTTGCGGCGCTGTTGAAAAGCGAAATGCCAGCCCAGTTGCCGCGAAAGATGTTCCAGGATGATATGCCCGCGCACGCTGCCGCCTTTGGGATTCACGCGCGGGCTGCATACCGCAACGCCGGCGATGCCGGTTGCCACCGCGACAATCAAGCCGGAGACGCCGCTTTTGGCGGGTAGGCCGGTGCGGAGAAGATGCACGCCGGACTCGTCGTACAAGCCGCTGGTAGCCATCACGGAAACGACATTCGCGACGGTGCGTTCTGATAATATCGTCGTGCCCTCGGCGGATTTTCCGCCGTTCGCCAAAAGCATTCCCAAGTGCGCCGCTTGGGTGATGTCGACTTCCAGCGAACACAAATAAAAATACGTTTCGAGAATTTCTTCGACCTCCCCGCGAATGACGCCATTGCTTTTCATCAAATAGGCCAACGCGCGATTGCGATCGCCGGTTGCCAGCTCGGAGCGAAAAACGTTTTGATTGGCCGTGACACGGCCACCCAGCAATTTTTCCGCCCACCGTTCCAGCCAAGCGAGCCGCGCCTCGCGATTTCCGGAAATATTGCTGCACAGTAAAATGGCGCCGGCGTTGATCAACGGATTCGCCGGCACCGGCCCGAAAATATCTAATTGCGTCGCCGAAGAAAACGGCAGTCCGGAAGGCTCGGCGTTGATCCATGAAAAAACTTTCTGCTCACCGGCTTCTTCGAGAAAACCGGCAAGCAAAATGACTTTCGCCACGCTTTGCATGGTGAAACGATGCTGCGCAAAATCCCCCGCAACGAGCCGTTCGCCATTGCACAAGATGATGGCGGCGCTGGTGAACTCCGGCGGCACGGCGGCAAGCTCGGGAATGTAGGAAGCCAACTCGCCGTCACCGTTGGCGCGGGCAAGTTGCACGGCGTCATGGAGAACCGTTTGGATGCGATGAATGTTGAGTGTGGCGTGCATTGGTTTTTTCCTTTAAGATAATTACCCTTCGCGCCAAAGTCAAGCGCACCCGAATTTAATATGCACTATAAATGCAACACTATGGTTTGACAACTGTATCAACAAATCGACAGTGGTCTAATTTCATGCTGTGTTGCAGTTTGCTATTGTTTCGTGTCTCGCTTCCACTTGATACAGTGTCCGCACTGGTGACAAATTTTGCGCGATATGGAACAATGCGAAGTGTCACACCGGCATTGATAAATAGCTGAAAACGCATCGTCTAAATTGCTCGCCTCGTTGTAGCATCTGGCCTGGCATGGACGTTGCTTGAAGTATAAGCAGTTGTCCCGGCTCAAGGACTTCCCAATTAACGTAGTGGAGCTAAAGTGTGAGTGGCAAGGGCAGGAAGCTTGCAAAACATCAAGGAGATGCAGCTATGAAAACGCGGACAATTTTTCGACGGGCAGTGATCGGCAGTTGTGTTGCAACGGCAGCGCAAATATTCTCCTTCACGGCGGCATTTGCCATGCAAAATACCGAAGGCGCGCCGGCCAACCCCTCCAACGCGATGCTGATGGCAGCGAATCTCAAAGTGGCGAACCCGGCGAATGAGCGCGGGACCACTCAACCGGAGATTCCACTGCTGAAGCCGGTTGATCGGGTTCCCACGGTTAGCCTGAAAAAAATGGCAACCGACAAGGTCACTTCGTTTTTCGTGCGCGCGAATGATAGCAAGCGCATCCAACTTTCGATGCTGGTGGTTTACAAAACCGAACTGGCCACCGCGATTCAAAAGATGTACGGCCAAAAAGTGACGCCGCTGGTGTTTTCGGTGTCAACCTTCCCAAACCGCCAGGTTAATTTTGACCCGGCAAAATTGCGCTTCGAGCAGCGCGGCCGCGTCTGGAATCCGGAGAGTGAAAAAGCCGCCGTGAATATTTTACCGCTCGATGACAATACGAAATTCGGCGGCGTGGTGAGCGATGGCGAAGTGCATCAGGGCATCGTGCTGCTGCCGGCGTGGATGAATCCGCAAGAGCCGATTACCCTGCGCTACAATGACTTTCATTACCTCGCGACCTTTGCGGAAGCGCTGAATGTGCACGCGAAATAAGCTTAAATTGACCTCCCTCCTCCCTCTATAGCGCTTCTGCAGACGGAAATCGTCGGCAGAAGACTCCAATGCAGGCATCCCCTCGTTTTGTGCTTCGGCGCAGAGCAGAGGGGATTTTTATTTTCCATATTCTTCCGGCATAAAAAATCCTGTCTTCCATAAAGGATCGACCTAAAATTCAAAACAGGATTTCGAAATTCTTCTTGCTTCCTCAATTAAAAAAAGTTACTTTTCCGTGTATCTTTTGACGGATAACGCTCTTTGTTGGTCAATTAAAACTGCCGAGGGCTGGATGAAACGAATCATTTTTGCAAGCTTGAGCATCGCGATTGCGGCGCTGCTGTTTTTTTCCCAACTCCAAAACAGCAACGCCGGCGCGTCGAAATATCCCGAACGCGCCAAACATGGCATGGTGGTGTCGTCACATTATCTCGCTTCCCAAGTCGGCGCAGAAATTATGAAAAAGGGCGGCAACGCTATTGATGCCGCTATCGCCACCGGCTTTGCGCTGGCAGCCACGCATCCTTCCGCCGGCAATATCGGCGGCGGCGGCTTCATGGTCGTGCACCTGAACGATGGCCGTGTCACGGCATTTGATTTCCGCGAGAAGGCGCCGGCGGCGGCGCACGAGCGCATGTATCTGGACGCCAACGGCAACTACATTCGCGACCTGAATCACGAAGGCTATCTTGCGGTCGGCGTTCCGGGCACGGTGGCGGGATTCTCGTTGGCACATGAAAAGCTGGGCAGCAAGCCGATGGCGGAATTGATCGCGCCGGCGATTCAACTGGCGGAGAAAGGTTTCCCGCTGTCGTGGGATTTATCCGAAGACTTTCGAGATCTCGCTCCGGAGTTTAAAAGATATCCGGCCAGTGTCAAAGCTTTTTTAAAGCGCGATACGGCGTTTTATGAGCCTGGTGAAATTTGGCGGCAACCCGATCTGGCGAAGACGCTGCGCCGTATTCAGAAAAACGGCCGCGATGGCTTCTATAAAGGAGAGACCGCGCGTTTGCTCGCCGCGGATATGCGCAAAAATGGCGGCTTGATGACCGAAGACGATCTTGCCAATTATCAGGCCAAGGAACGCCAGCCCATTCACGGCACGTATCGCGGTTATGAGGTTTACTCGATGTGCCCGCCCAGCTCCGGCGGCACTGCGGTGGTGGAAATGCTCAATATTCTCGAAGGCTTCAATCTGCGGGAATACGGCCACAGCTCTGCGCAGCACATTCATTTGCTGGCTGAGTCCATGCGCCGCGCCTTTGCGGATCGCGCGCGGTATCTTGGCGATCCCGATTTCAACCCGGATTTGCCGATCACCAAACTGACGTCAAAATCCTACGCCGAGCAATTGCGCCGTGGCATTAGTTTGAATCGGGTCTCGCCCAGTGACCCGGCCACTTTGAGTGAAGCCTACGAGAGTACCGAGACGACGCATTATTCCGTGGTCGATCCGGCGGGCAACGCTGTCGTCGTCACGTACACGTTGGAAAATAGTTACGGCTCGCGCATCGTCGCCGAGGGCACGGGCTTTTTGTTGAACAATGAAATGGGTGATTTCAATCCGTGGCCGGGCCATACGGATTCCACCGGCATGATCGGCACGCCGCCGAATCTCGTCAAGCCGGGCAAGCGCATGCTTTCGTCGATGACGCCGACGATTGTCGCGAAAAACGGCAAGCCGTATTTGCTCGTCGGCTCGCCCGGCGGTCGGACGATTATCAACACGGTGTTGCAAGTGGTCGTGAATGTGATCGATTTCGATATGGACATTGCCGACGCTATTGCCGCGCCGCGCATCCATCATCAATGGCTGCCGAATGTGTTGCGCATTGAAAAATATGGCACGACGAAAGACACGCAGCGGCTTTTGGAAATGATGGGGCATCGCGTGCAATTTGGTTTTTCTTCGCGCGGGCAGGGCAGCGCGATGGGAATTATCATCAATCCCAAAACCGGTTTGCGTATGGGCGCGGCCGATCCGCGCGCGCCAGATGGGGCGGCGGTAGGATTTTAAGCTCACTCATTCTCTTACTCTGACTCGCCCTAAAAAAACCATGAGTGTGAGTAGGAGTATGAGAAAGAGTAAGTGTGCGTGAAGTTAGAGAGGTTTTATGAAAACAACCACGATTCATCAAACCGAACTCGTCCTTATTGACGGAGATATTACCGAGCAAACCACCGATGCCATTGTCAACCCGGCCAATGCCGAATTGATTCTTGGCGGCGGCGTCGCGGGCGCGATTCGCCGCAAAGGCGGGCCGCAGATTCAGGAGGAATGCGACCGCCTCGGCGGCACACCAGTGGGAACGGCAGTGATCACCACCGGCGGGAATCTCAAGGCGAGACATGTGATTCATGCCGTCGGGCCGATGCTGGGTGAAGGCGAGGAAGATCGCAAGTTGCGCGACGCCACGCGCAATTCGCTGAAAGTGGCCGATCAACATAAACTCAAGAGTATTACCTTTCCCGCGATTTCAACAGGCATTTTCGGTTATCCGCTGGATCGCTGCGCGCAAATGATGTTGGCGACGACGATTGAATATTTGCGCAGCACCACCGGTTTGACCAAAGTGGTGTTTTGCTTGTGGGGGAATGAAGCGTATGCCATTTTTGATGAGACGCTCAAGTCAATGATTGCGGGCAAAGCAAATTGACTTGGCATATCACATTGGCCCTTAATTTTTAGTCGTGGTGAGTGGGGTCGAACCTTGACGCACTCTTCGGCTTTGTTTAGGATGACGCTCAAAAATCAGGGTAACGGTGGAATCGGCTAACGTGAATGCGGGTACAGAATTTCAAGAAGTTTTGATGACGAACTCCTTGACTTTGGCGCGGCGTTTATTTAGATTAAACGCCATTGTTAAGCAACCGTCTTGCAGTAAAACCCTGGCCTAAAACATAGCCGGCAATCGCAAACCACAAACGCTATGTTCTTTGCGCTCGGTTCGTTCATTCACCTTCGTCGGAGGAGGATTCATGTCAGACTTGCAAAACGGCCGCGAAGCCTGGGCGTCGCGACTGGGTTTGATTCTCGCCATGGCCGGCAACGCCATTGGTCTCGGTAATTTTCTCCGCTTTCCCGTGCAAGCCGCGCAAAACGGCGGCGGCGCGTTTATGATTCCATATTTTATTGCGCTGCTGTTGCTCGGCATTCCGCTGATGTGGGTGGAGTGGGCCATCGGCCGGCGCGGCGGACAGTTCGGTTATGGTGCGGCCGCCGGCGCTTTTGGCGCGTTGATGAAAACGCGCCGCAGCGCCAAAGTGGCCAACTATCTTGGCGCGCTCGGCATTTCTATCCCACTGGCGTTCGCGATTTACTACAATTATATCGAATCATGGACGCTCGCTTACAGCACTTTCTCCGTCACCGGCGAGTATTTTGGCATTCTGGATCGCGCCAACATGCTCAACTTTTTGCAGAGCTTTCAAGGCGTGACCACCAGCGAGCATTTTGCCGGCCTCGGCACGGCATTGGTTTTCTTTTTTATTACGCTGGTGTTGAATGTGTGGATTCTCTCGCAAAGCGTGGCGCAAGGCATCGAGCGGCTGGCTAAAATCGCCATGCCCACGCTCTTCGTCTTTGCTTTAATTCTGGTCGCGCGCGCGTGGACGCTCGGCACACCCGATCCGGCGCTACCCGATAATAGCATCATCAACGGGTTGGGTTATTTGTGGAATCCGGATTTTAGCCAGATCACTCACACGAGACCGTGGCTCGCTGCTGCCGGCCAGATTTTCTTTACGCTCAGCATCGGCACCGGCTCGATTCTCACTTACGCGAGTTACATGAAAAGGAAGGACGATCTCGCATTAACCGGCCTCACCACCTCGATCACCAACGAGTTTGCCGAAGTGATCTGCGGTGGCTCGATCGCCATTCCGGTGGCGGTGGCTTTTTTCGGTTTGGCCGAAACCAAAGACATTGCGCTGGGCGGCTCGTTCAACCTCGGCTTTGCGGCGATGCCGATCATCTTCCAAAAACTGCCGCTTGGCCAGCTTTTCGGCACCATGTGGTTTGCCCTGCTGTTTTTTGCGGGCATCACTTCTTCGGTCGCATTATGTTCGCCGGCGATGGCGTTTTTGCAAGATCAAATGAAGTTCGGCCGCAAACAAGCGGCGCTGATTGTCGGCGCGGTGTTGCTGGTGTGCGGCCTGCCGGTTGTGTTCTTTCTAAAATATGGTTTCCTCGATGAAATGGATTTCTGGGCTGGAACCTTCGGGCTGGTGGTCTTTGCGATGATCGAGGTGATTCTGTTTTCGTGGATGTTCGGCATCAAACGCGGCTGGGCCGAGATCAACGAAGGCGCGGATATTAAGATTCCCAAAATTTTCAAATTTACCATCCAATATATCACGCCGGCTTACCTCATCTTACTCTTGCTCTTTTGGGGCATTCAGGATGGGATTCCGACGTTGTTGATGGACGGCAAACCGGAAGCGAACGTGCCTTATCTCTGGGGCGCGCGGGCGATGATGGTCGCCCTGACCGTCATCAGCGTGTGGCTCATTGCGCGCGCCTACAAACGCGGCACCATTCGCGATGAAGTCGTGCCGGATTTGCGTTAGAAAAACGAAGATGGAGGCTTGATGATCGCGGATCGAAGATTGCGGTTCGAAAAAATTGCCATCCGCAATCTTCAATTCTCAAAACTCGGAGATGATAAAATGGAACAACAACTCGGCTTGAACGTCGCCGGCACGATTTTTCTGGTCGCGGCGTGGGGCTTTATTCTGGCGACGACGATCTTTTGCTTTAAGCGGGTTCTAGGCGCGCAAAGCGAAAAGAAGTAGGGTGATTTGAAATTTTTATAAAAGCCTGCCAGGGCCATTGCGCCTTGTTGCAGGCTTTTTTTGTTTATTAGGTATTAACCAAAAAGTGCTTGTAAAATTAGCGCTCAAGGCTTATATTGAACTCTCGTGCTTCTGTAAATCCATTCAATTGTATGTAGATAAAAGGTATTTTTAACTTGACAACAAGCGGCGGCAGATATTAGAAAACTTAACTGGCTTTCATCAATAATTACATCTCTGAAGGAGGAACTGTGCAGGACATTCTCATTCCAGGCGCGGCGAGTTTGCTGGCACTGGGGTTCGTCGTGTATCTGGCGATGGACGTTTTACGAAAAAATCCCGGCAATGCGAAAATGGTTGAAATTTCCAAAGCCGTGCAGGCCGGAGCCAAAGCGTTTTTGCGGCGTGAATATATTTACGTCGCCGGTTTCGTCGGCGTCATTGCGATGCTCATTGCCGCGGCGCCGATGTTTTCTTCCAGTATCGCGCTGAATTGGCAAACCTCCGTTGCGTTTATTGCAGGCGGTCTGGCCTCGGCGATCGCCGGTTACATCGGCATGAGCATCGCCACGCGCGCGAACAGCCGCACCACGCAAGGCGCGGTTGAAGGCGGCCTCAAAGGCGCGCTTGGCGTCGCGGTTTCCGGCGGCGCAGTGATGGGCATGAGCGTCGTCGGCGTTTCGCTGCTCGGTTTGTGTATCGTGTACGCCGCGTTCAAGGGCGATCCGATTATCGTCAACGGTTACGCCATGGGCGCGAGTCTCGTCGCGCTGTTTGCGCGCAGCGGCGGCGGCATTTTCACCAAAGGCGCGGACATGGGCGCCGATCTCGTCGGCAAAGTCGAAGCCGGCATTCCCGAAGACGATCCGCGCAACCCCGCGGTGATCGCGGATAATGTCGGTGACAATGTCGGCGACGTGGCCGGTCTCGGCGCGGATTTGCTGGAGTCGTATGTCGAAGCGATGATCGCGGCGATGGCGATTGCCGCGGGCATGAGCCTGTTGGCGGCGGAACAAACGCGCGCGCTGGTTTTGCTTCCTTTAAATATCGCGAGCATCGGCATCATCGCCTCGATTCTCGGGATTATTTTTGTGAAAGCCACGGGCCGCAGCAATCCGCAAGGCGCGCTCATGGGCGGTTTGTATGTGAGCGCCGGCCTCACCGCAGTCGGTTCCTATTTTTTGTTCAAACAACAAGGCGTCGCGTACGAAACGTATGAGGTCATGGGCCCGTTTTGGGCGACTATTGCGGGCGTCGTCTCCGGCGTTATCATCGGTTTCACCAGTGAGTATTACACCTCCTCAAAATACAAGCCGGTTAAAAATCTCGCCGATGAATCGCAAAGCGGCCCGGCCATCACCGTCACCGGTGGAATGGCACTGGGCATGGCCTCGACCGCCGTGCCGGTCATCGTGCTGGCGATCGCGTTAATGGTGTCGTATGATTTCGCCGGCATCTACGGCGTCGCGATGGCGAGCCTCGGCATGTTGGCCACCACGGGCATGGTCGTTTCGGTGGATAGCTACGGCCCGATTGCCGACAACGCCGGCGGCATCGCGGAAATGGCGCATCTCGATCCCGGCGTCCGCAAAATTACCGACAGCCTCGATTCCGTCGGCAACACCACCGCGGCGATTGGCAAAGGCTTCGCGATTGGCTCCGCCGCGTTTGCGGCGATGGGACTCATCGTCGCGTACATGCAATCCGTCAAATTGCAGAGCGCGGATTTGAAAGATCCGACTGTGCTCGCGGGCATTCTCATTGGCGGCATGTTGCCGTTCTTTTTTTCGTCGATGCTCTTCAAAGCCGTGAGCAAAGCTGCGTTCAAAATGATTGAGGAAGTACGCCGCCAGTTCCGCGAAATCCCCGGCCTGCGCGAAGGCAAGGCCATGCCGGATTCCGCGAAGTGCGTGGACATCAGCACCATCGGGGCGATCAACGGCATGTTACTGCCCGGCGCGGTCGCGATTTTAGCGCCGGTTGTTATCGGCCTCACACTTGGTCCTTCAGCGTTGGCGGGATTGCTGCTCGGCGCGCTGGTGACGGGCGTGATGCTCGGCATTCAAATGGCCAACAGCGGCGGCGCAATGGACAACGCCAAAAAATATGTTGAAGAAGGCCATTACGGCGGCAAAGGCTCGGACACCCACAAAGCCACCGTCATCGGCGACACCGTCGGCGATCCGCTGAAAGACACCGTCGGCCCCTCCATCAATATTTTCATCAAACTGATGGCGGTGATTTCGTTGGTGCTGGCGCCGATTTTTATGCGGTAGTTTTGTTTCGTAATGTTTCGTAGTAGCTTTTTCAGGAGCCATGCACTGAAATTCAAACTTGTGCGCCTGAAAACGCTACTACGAGCTTTTGAATTTAACGACGGCCACGCTTGACTTTCATCGAGTGGTTTTGTAGATTACAGCCTGAAATCCGCTCCATGACAATTGCGCTCTTGAATTAGTTTATAAATGCAAAAAATCTTCAATAAAGCGTTGCTCCGAGTATTGGTGCTGGTTTTGGTCGGCGCGACGGTTTTTATGTTGTCGCCGCTGGCGGTGATCGTCAGCGGTGAAGAAGGCTTTGTCCTGTCGCCCAGCAGCGTCATTCCTGTTATCAGCGCCTCGGAAGTTGTTGACGTCCTCAGCGGGCAGCTTTCCCGAACTTCTCACGAAGAGTTTGCCGTTGATCTTCAAAAAATTATTGCCGTACATGTCGTCGTTGTTCATGCTGGCGCGATCGACGCCCATGAAATAAAGCTGCGCGCCGAATGGCAGCATTATGCTCTTGCCAACGACTTGCGTTTCAATACCCCCTTCCTGCTTTATCCCCAACCTTCGAGCGATCATCCCTCCGAAAGCTGATTCTCTCCGGTATAACAAAAATTTTCCTCTGCAACATTTTTAAAATTGCCATTCGAGCGCGGAACCGCGCTGCGAAGCGTGCTTTGTGTCTCGTTGTTGAATGGCATTTTCTCGATTAGCGTTATGCAATTTCACCTTTAACCGAAAGGAGCAAGTCATGGCTCAGGGCTTGAATCTTGGTGGTTGGATTTTTTTGCTGGCAAGTTGGGGATTTATCATCGGCTTGACGATTTGGTGTTTTGTCAGGATTTTAGGGAGCAGTAAATCAGAATAGTTGCGCTTTAGGAACATTTCAAATAGGAAGTTAACAAGGAGACCTGTTATGGATACTTTGCACGAGCTGCTGAGTCGCCTTTATGATGTGGAAGCCATCATTCGCTGGGGCGGCATGGCGATGATTTGCGCCATTGTGTTTGCGGAAACCGGCCTGATGGTCGGGTTCTTTTTGCCCGGAGATTCGTTGCTGGTGACCGCCGGCGTTTTTGCAGCCGCCGGTCACTTCGACGTTTATTCCATGCTGATTTTAGTGTCACTGTGCGCCGTGGTCGGCGATCAACTGGGATATTTTATCGGCCAGAAAACCGGCCCGGCGCTTTTCACGCGCGAAGATTCGTTGCTGTTCAAGCGCAGTCACATCCTCCGCGCGCAAGCGTTTTATGAAAAATACGGCGCCAAAACCATCGTCATCGCGCGCTTCGTGCCGGTTGTGCGCACCTTTGCGCCGGTCGTCGCCGGCGTCGGCCAAATGCAATACCGGCGTTTTGTAAGATATAACGTGTTCGGCGGCGTTCTCTGGGTGGCGAGCATGATTCTGACCGGCTATTTGATCGGCACGGCCGTTCCGGACATCAACAAGCATATTCACGTCGTTATTGCCGTAGTCATCTTTTTGTCCATTTTGCCGGCAATCATCGAAGTGATGCGCTCGCGCCGCCGGAAAAGTTAGTCGCACACAATTGATTTTTGCGATAACGGAAGATTTCAGCAAAGGAGTTCTGTTATGTCATTCAGCGAAATATTGCCCATCGCGATTCTCGGGGCTATGGCCGCCGGAATGCTTTACATGATGTTCCGCGCCATTTTTTTGTCGTTCCGATCTTCGCAATCCGACCAGCCGCCGGAAACTGAATCAGAGAAGGGCAAAGGCAAACCATAACCCCGGACGAGTTGGAACGCAAAAGATTATCGCTCACGGGATTGAACGATCACGGAATTTTTTTGTGGGTCGTTCCATTTCCGTGAGCCAAATTTCTTTGCTTTTTTCGAGGTAGAATCAATGTCTCATCATCAATTCACACGGAGGAAACCGAATGGCTAACCAATTGTTTGCCAAAAAACCGCTTAGCTTGCTGCTTGAAGAAATGAAAGGTGAGAATCGGCTGCGACGCGTGCTCGGCCCGTTGTCGCTGACGAGTCTCGGCGTCGGCGCCATCATCGGCACCGGCATTTTCGTGCTCACCGGCGTCGCCGCGCATGACCGCACCGGCCCGGCGCTGATGCTCTCGTTCGTCGTCTCCGGCACGGCGTGTGTCTTTGCCGCGTTGTGTTACGCCGAATTTGCCTCAATGGTTCCCGTGGCAGGATCGGCTTACACTTATGCCTACGCTACACTCGGCGAATTTTTTGCGTGGATCATCGGCTGGGATTTGGTGCTCGAATATGCCGTTGGCTCCGCCACCGTCGCGCACGGCTGGTCGCATTACTTTCAGGATTTCATCGGCATCCTCGGCATCAAGTTACCACACGTGCTCACCAACGCGCCATTCGATTACGTCGATGGGCGACTTACGCCGACCGGAACGTGGTTCGACTTGCCGGCCATCGTGATCACGGCGATTGTCACTACGGTTTTGGTGGTGGGTATTCGCGAGAGCGCGCGCTTTAACAACACGATGGTGCTGATCAAACTGGCGGTGGTTTTTGTCGTCATCGGCGTCGGCGCGTTTTATGTGAATACCGCCAACTGGACGCCATTCGCGCCGTATGGTTTGACCGGCATCAGCTTTTTTGGCACGACGCTCTTCGGCCAAACCGGGCCCGGCGGCGAACCAATCGGCATGCTCGCCGGCGCGGCCGTAATCTTTTTCGCGTACATCGGTTTTGATTCCGTATCGACGCACGCGGAGGAAGCAAAAAATCCCAAGAAAGACGTGCCGATTGGCATCATTACTTCTTTGATTCTTTGCACGCTGCTCTACATCGCCGTCTCTGCGGTGTTGACCGGCATGGTGCCGTATAATGAAATCAATATCGATGCGCCGGTCTCAAATGCGTTTGCGCAAGTTGGATTGACCTGGGCGCAATTTCTGGTCTCGCTCGGCGCGGTCGCCGGCATCACTTCGGTTTTGCTGGTGATGATGTTGAGCCAGCCGCGTGTGCTCTTGGCGATGGCGCGCGACGGCCTGGTGCCTCAGAGTTTCTTCGGCGATGTTCACGAGAAATTTCGGACGCCGTGGAAATCGACGATTCTCACCGGCGTGTTTGTCGCGTTGGCGGCGGCCTTTATTCCGCTGCGCATTTTGGCGGAGTTGGTGAATATCGGCACGCTGCTCGCGTTTGTGATTGTTTGCGCCGCAGTGTTGATCATGCGCAAAACCAACCCCGAGGCGGAGCGCCCATTCCGCGTTCCCTTCGCGCCGTTGACGCCGATTCTCGGCATCGGCCTCTGCCTCTTGCTGATGTTTTCGTTGCCGGCAGAAAACTGGTGGCGGTTGTTCGGTTGGCTGGCGCTCGGCTTCGTCATTTATTTCGGCTATGGCCGCAAGCACAGTGTGATGTCGAAGCAAAATTTGATTGGCTGATCGAAAGGACCGTTCAAACCTGTTGTTTAGAAAAAGAAACCTGCGCCGGCGCAACCTTTTGGGCTGCGCCGGTAGGGTTAAAAAACTAATGACACTCGTTGTAAAATCGACACGGAGGTTGGAAAATGGAAAGAATCATCAGCGCCGGCGGCGTCCTCGTGATCATGGGCATAGCCTATTTGTTTTGCCCCTCCGCCCTGCGGAAAAAAGTGAGCTGGCGCACCGTTGGCTTGGGATTGCTTTTGCTGATTGGTTTCGCCGTTCTCGTTCTTCATACGCCGGTCAAATATGTTTTCAAATTTGCTAATGATGGCGTGGACAAACTGTTGTCTTTCAGCAGCGAAGGCGCAAAATTTGTTTTCAATGCGCTCGGCGTGGCGACCCCGCCGGTCGGATTCATTTTTGCCACCCAAATTTTGCCGACGATTATTTTCTTCGCCGCGTTTATGGCGGTGCTCTATCATATCGGCGTCATGCCGTTCATCATCCGCAACATGGCGCGTTTCATCTCCAAATTTCTCGGCGTCAGCGGCGCCGAAAGTTTTTCGACGGTATCTGATATTTTCGTGGGACAGACGGAGGCGCCGCTGGTCATCCGGCCTTATATTAGCGCGCTGACGTCGTCCGAATTGATGGCGTGCATGATCGCCGGCTTTGCGACCACTGCCGGCGGCGTGCTCGTCGCTTATGTCGGCATGCTGCGCGACTACATTCCGGATATTGCCGGCCATCTCATTGCGTGCAGCGTCATGTGCGCGCCGGCCTCGATCGTCATCGCGAAGCTGATGTTGCCCGAAACGATAGAGCCGGCGACGCTCGGCGTGACCAAGATTGATATTCCACGCGTTGACGCCAATGTCATTGACGCGGCCGCACGCGGCACAACGGACGGCCTGCATCTCGCCGTCAATGTGGCCGCCATGCTAATTTCTTTCGTGGCCTTGACCGCGATGATCAATTTCGGCCTGCACAAATTGGGAACCAGCCTCGAGCAAATTTTCAGTTGGATATTCTGGCCGATTGCATGGATGATGGGCGTCCCCGCTGACGATGTTTCGAAAGTTGCTGCACTGCTCGGCAAAAAAGTCGTGCTCACCGAACTGATCGCGTATCAAGATATGAGCGAGATGCTGAAGCAAACCAACGGCGCATGGCTCTCACCGCGCACGCAAGTGATCGCCAGTTACGCGCTCTGCGGCTTTGCGAATTTCGCCAGCATCGGCATTCAAATCGGCGGCTACAGCGGGCTTTGTCCCGAACGCCGCAGCGATTTGTCCAAGCTCGGCCTGCGCGCCATGATCGGCGGCACATTGGCGACGTGCATGGTTGCCGCGATTGCCGGCGTGCTGGTTTAACTTGTTGCTTCATCGCCGCGCCTTTAAAAAATGCTTGTAAATTTGGCGACGATCCATTATATTTTTCCCTTGCAATTTGGCATGGAAGACAAACAACGATTTCAAGTTATCTGAACAGCTCTTTACAAAAAGGAACATTTGTGGAACTCGGACTCACTTTAGGTTGCAGCGTTTTTGCTCTGCTCTTCGC
>CAYZFF010000018.1:0-30832 GCA_964477305.1 uncultured Cytophagia bacterium | reverse complement strand
GGCGGCAAAGGGCGTAGCGATATTGCCGCAGCGGGCAAAACCGACAACATCGTGGCAATGTGCGATGTTGATGACGAAATGATGGCGAGAACGCTCCATCACGCGCAAGAAGACACCGGCAACGCCGCTTACGCAGAGATGTTGGCGCGCGCGACCAAATACCGCGACTTCCGCGTGATGCTGGAAACCGAGCCGGGCATCGACGCCGTCACCGTCAGCACGCCGGATCATACCCACGCGGTGATTGCGATGGCGGCGATGAAACTGGGCAAGCACGTCTTCGTGCAAAAACCATTGACGCAAACCGTGCACGAAGCGCGGGCGCTCGCGAAAGCGGCCAAGGAAATGAAACTCCAGACGCAAATGGGCAATCAGGGCCACGCCAGTGAAGAAGCGCGTTTGATCAACGAATGGATTGCGGCCGGCGCCATCGGCGACGTTACCGAAGTGCATTGCTGGACGAATCGCCCGATTTGGCCGCAGGGCGTGAAATTCCCCGTGGAAATTCCTTCAGTGCCTTCGACGTTGAATTGGGATGTGTGGGTCGGGCCGTCGCGGTTTCGGCCGTATCATCCGGCGTACGCGCCGTTCAGTTGGCGCGGCTGGTGTGATTTCGGTTGCGGCGCGTTGGGCGATATGGGCGCGCATATTTTTGATCACCCGTATTGGGCGTTGAATCTTGGCTTTCCGGAAACTGTGCAAGCGAGTTGCACCCCGTTCAACGGTGAATCGTTTCCGTTGGCCTCGGTGGTGCGGTATCATTTTGCCGCGCGCGGAAAAATGCCGGCGGTCGATCTCACCTGGTACGACGGCGGTTTGATGCCGAAACGCCCGGACGAGCTTGAGCCAGGCCGGCGCATGGGCGATGATGACGGCGGCGTGCTTTATGTCGGCGCCAAAGGGAAATTGATGCACGGCTGTTATGGCAAAAGCCCGCGCCTCATTCCCGAAACTAAAATGAAAGCGTTCAAAATGCCGCCGAAAACGCTGCCGCGTTCGCCGGGCATTATGGAAGAATGGGTGGCGGCGATTAAAAGCGGCAACGGCGCCACCACCGGATCCAATTTCGATTATTCCGCGAAGTTGACCGAGACGATGCTGCTCGGCAACGTCGCGATGCGCATGGCCGGTAAAAACACGATTCTCCAATACGACGCCGAGAAAATGAGCTTTCCGAATCTGCCCGAAGCCGATGAATTTTTGAGCAAAGAATATCGCCCAGGATGGAGTTTGTAGATTAAAGCGGCAAATAGGCAGAATGATTGCAAAATTATTTTGCCGATAAATTATTCTGCCTTTGAACTGTTAGCAAAAGGTGTTTCGTGAAAAAAGAAACAAGCGCAATCGCGCCTGATGAAGTCTCAGCGCCCACCATCATCCCGCGCCATGTTTTAGGCGGGCCGGGTTATGTGCCGCCGAGCGACAAGCTCAACATCGCGTGCATCGGCGTCAACGGCAAAGGATATAGCGACATCGCCAGCGTGGCAAAAACGGAAAATGTTGTGGCCTTGTGCGACGTGGACGACATAATGATGGCGGAGACATTGAAGTCCACCAAGAAAGACAACCTGCCGCATTACGACATGCTGGTGGCCGCGAACAAATATCGCGATTTTCGCAAAATGTTGGAAGCAGAAAAAAATATTGACGCCGTGACGGTTTCTACGCCGGATCATACGCACGCGATCATCGCGTTGACGGCGATGCGTCTCGGCAAGCATGCCTTTGTGCAAAAGCCGCTGACCTTTACGGTGCAGGAAGCGCGGTTGCTGGCGAAGGTTGCGAAAGAGATGAAGCTCGTCACCCAAATGGGCAATCAAGGCCATGCCAGCGAAGAAGCGCGTTTGATCAACGAATGGATTGCGGACGGCGCGATTGGCGAAGTAGCTGAAGTGCATACGTGGACGAATCGGCCGATCTGGCCGCAAGGCATCGAGCGTCCGCAGGAATTGCCGGCGTTGCCCTCAACCTTTGATTGGGATTTGTGGCTCGGCCCGGCGCCGTTGCGGCCCTATCATCCCGCGTATGCGCCGTTCAATTGGCGCGGCTGGTGGGACTTCGGCACGGGCGCATTGGGCGATATGGGCGCGCACATTATCGATCATCCGTTTTGGGCGCTGGAACTCGGCTTGCCGGATACCGTGCAGGCGAGTTCGACGCCGTTTAATGATGAGACATTTCCACAAGCCTCCAAAGTGCATTATCATTTTCCGGCACGCGGCAAAAAGCCGGCGGTTGATTTCACGTGGTACGACGGCGGGTTGCTGCCGATGCGTCCCGAAGAACTCGAACCCACCCGGCGTTTGGGCAATGGCTCCGGCGGAATTATTTTCGTGGGCAGCAAAGGCAAGCTCATGTGCGGCGCGCTGGCCGAAAGCCCGCGTCTCATTCCCGAGCCGAAAATGAAAGAATACAAATTGCCGCCGAAAACGCTGCCGCGCTCGCCGGGCTGCGCCGAAGAATGGATTGCCGGCATCAAAAACGGCACACCGACGATGTCGAATTTTGATTATGCCGCGCGCTTGACGGAAATGATGTTGCTCGGCAATGTCGCCATTCGGCTGGCTCACAAAAACACGGTGTTGAAATATGACGGCGCGAAAATGGCTTTTACCAATGCACCGGAAGCCAATCAATATTTGACGCGCGAATATCGGGCCGGATGGAATTTGCCAGATTGACTTTTTGCCGAGAAATTTTAAAAACTTTGAACTCGGATGGCGCGGATTTTTAAACCACCACGAAGACACGAAGAAAAGTTTTTTGATATGATTTTTGTTTTTGTGCCTTTGTGTCTTCGTGGTTAAGAAAATTGTTGCGGTCGTAATTTAGCGGATGGCAAAATGTGTCGAATCGTAAACAGATTGATAACCCTCTCTATCGGTTTCTCATGTTCTTTTTTATTGGCTGCTGATGCGATGAAATTAAATCTCATGCCGATGCCGGCGCAGGTGAGTTTGCAAAATGGGCAATTCCGTTTGGACAGCACGTTTACGATTGCCGTCGCCGGGCAAGCCGATCCGCGATTGTATCACGGCGCGACGCGGATGTTGCGGCGGTTATCGGGGCGAACGGGTTTGTTCTTTGCACAAGACTTGGTGAGTCCGGCCTCTACGAACCGCTCGGCGAAATTGTTGATCACTTGCAAGCGCGCCGGCCAAGTGCGGCTGGGTGAAAGCGAAGCGTACCAATTGCGCATCTCTACGGAACGCATCAACCTCGAAGCGGAAACCGACCTCGGAATTTTACGCGGACTGGAAACGTTGTTGCAGTTGCTGGCGGCGGAGCCGAATGGGTATTATTTTCCGCAGCTCATCATCAATGATGCGCCGCGATTTCCGTGGCGCGGTTTGTTGATTGACGTGTGCCGGCATTTTTTGCCAATGGACGTGATCAAGCGCAATCTCGACGCGATGGCCGCGGTAAAACTTAACGTACTGCATTTGCATTTGACCGAAGATCAGGGCTTTCGTATTGAAAGCAAGGTTTATCCAAAACTGCACCAAATGGGCTCGGATGGATTCTATTTTACGCAGGAACAAATCCGCGAAATTATTGCCTACGCCGAGGCGCGCGGTATTCGCGTGATTCCGGAATTTGACATGCCGGGGCATGTAACGAGTTGGCTCGTCGGCCATCCCGAGCTGGCGACGTTGCCGGGGCCTTATAGCATCGAGCGCAAATATGGCGTTATGGATCCGGCGTTCGATCCCACCAAAGAATCGACATATCAGTTTTTAGATAAATTTTTGGGAGAAATGGCCAAGCTGTTCCCTGACGAATACTTGCACATCGGCGGTGATGAAAACAATGGCAAACATTGGGAACAAAGCCCGACGATCGCAAAATTCAAAACGACGAACGGCCTCAAAGATAACCACGATTTGCAAACCTATTTCAACAAAAGGTTGCTGCAAATTCTCACGCAGCACGGCAAGAAGATGGTTGGCTGGGATGAAATTCTGCAGCCCGGCATGCCGACGAATATTATCATCCAATCCTGGCGCGGGCAAGAAGCGCTCGTGAAGTCGGCGCAACAGGGGTACAGCAGCATTCTGTCGAATGGTTACTATATTGATCTCATGCAGCCGACGGATTTTCATTATGTGAATGATCCGATTGCCGAGAACTCACCATTAACCGATGAACAGAAAAAGAAAATTCTCGGCGGCGAGGCCACGATGTGGTCGGAGTTAGTGACGCCGGAAAATGTTGATTCGCGCATTTGGCCGCGCACGGCGGCCATTGCCGAACGTTTTTGGTCGCCAGCCCGCGTGAAAGACGTGCGGGATATGTACCGGCGGTTGGACGTGATCAGCCTGCAGTTGGAGGAATTGGGGATCACGCATGAAAAGAATTTCGCGCTGATGCTGCGGCGGCTTGCGGCGCAAGAAGACATCGAGCCGCTCAAAACTCTGGTCGAGGTGATCGAGCCGATTAAAATTTACACCCGGCACCAATATACCACTTACACCTCGGCGTCGCCGTTCACGCGCGTCGTCGATGCGGCGCGTCCGGATAGCAAAGCGGCGCGTGATTTCCGGATGCACGTCGACGAATTTCTGGCGAATCGGGCCAATGTGGAATTGCGCAGTACACTGGTGGCGTGGCTCAAAAAGTGGGAAGCCAATCACGCGCTGTTGAGCGGCCTGATACAGAAATCGCCGGTGCTGAAAGAAATCGGGCCGCAATCGGAAAATCTCTCGCGCACCGCGGCGATCGGTTTGCAGGCGCTGGCGGCAGTGGCCGGCGATAAAAAATGGGAATCAGCGGCGGCCGCAGCAAGCTTGCAGTATTTGGAAAAAGCGAAAGGCGCGGTGGCCGAAACCGAATTAATGATTGTGGCTGGCGTGCTGAAATTGGCGCAAGCGGCGCAAAATCCTTAGAAACGGCATTAAAACTGCTTGCTTCAGGCGAGATTTTTTAATATATTCCATATCTGTGCAATATATAAAAAGTTTTAGTTGGTCAAGCCGTTTTCGGGAAAAAGGATCGTTTAAGTTATGTTAACACCTAAAAAGCAACTCAGCCGGCGTGAGATTAAAGAAGATAAACTCGTTACCACGTGGTTTAAAGCCACCAATTGGCTGGATGAACATCTGCGAGAAGTGGCGCTGGCCGTCGGCGGCG
Organism: uncultured Cytophagia bacterium; assembly: GCA_964477305.1. Lineage (GTDB taxonomy): Bacteria > Zhuqueibacterota > Zhuqueibacteria > Zhuqueibacterales > Zhuqueibacteraceae > Zhuqueibacter. Next base: position 25,702 of record CAYZFF010000018.1, on the reverse strand, counting down.
TGGTCGTCGTGATCGGTTTGATCGTGCTGTTCAACTGGATGAAATCCCGCGACGAGCAAAATGCTGCGGAGAAACTGGCGCAGGCGCGGGCGGAATACAACAAATCCAATTATACCGCGGCGATCCCCGTGTTGGAAAAACTGGTGAGTGATTTTGGCAATACCCAAAGCGGCAGCATGGCGACGATCTATCTTGCCAATGCCTATATGCAAACGAAGGATTATGTCAATGCCGAAAAATATTATAAGAAGTATCTCGACGATGGCGATGACGATCCGATTCTTAAAGTGAGCGCGGCGGCAGGCGAGGCCGCAACCCAGGAAGAGCGCGGCGAGTTTGCGAAAGCCGCCAAGTTGTATGAAGACGCCGCCAACGATTTTGCAGATTCTTATCGCGCCCCGCAATTGCTGCTTTATGCCGCGCGGGCTTACAAGCAAGCCAATCAAGTTGAAGCGGCACGGCGAGTTTTGCAAAGATTGATCGATAAATATCCCAAATCGGCTTCCCTGGAAGATGCGAAAATGCTGCTGGCGGAGACCGGACAGGCAAGCTCATGAGGTTGGGCGAAGTCGGACTTGGGCACAACGATTTTTAAAATTTAGAAAATCTTTCTGACCAAGTCCGACTTCACACGCCAATAAAAGGCTTGCTATTTTGTTAAAAGATACTTATATTTATGTGTCTGAAGTGGGCCTAAAAAACCCACTTTTTTATTGTTATGGATATTTTGCACGATAAACTGCACGCCCTCATTGCGCCAATTTTACAAAACCATCAAGTTGATTTTGTGGCGTTGGAGCTGAAAGGCAGCAAACAAAATCAACTGGTACGGGTGGTGGTGGATCAAGCGGGCGGCATTCCGTTGGATACCTGCACCGTGGTCAGCCGCGCGTTGGCGGCCGAACTGGAAGCCGTCGATCCCATGCCGGGACGATATCGCCTCGAAGTGACGTCGCCGGGAGTTGATTGGCCTTTAAAAACGTCACGTGATTTTGGGCGCAATCGTGGCCGGTTGGTGAATTTGGAATATCGCCAGGGCGAAAACCCGGCGACGGTTGAAGGCAGTATCGAAGAGGTTACGGAAACGGAAATTACAATTGCCTCGAAAAAAGGAAATGTGGTGGTGCCGTTGGAAAGTGTACAAGTTGGCAGGCTTAAATTAAAATGGTAGTTGGTAGTTTTATAGGAATAGTGTCATGAAAAGCGAAATCGCCGAGGCTTTCTCGCAAATCGCCAAAGAAAAGAATATCGAGAAAGAGCAACTCGCGGAAATTCTCCATTCGATCGTGATCGGGATGATCAAAAAGAAATACGGCGCCGCCGATAATTTTGATATCTACGTCAATTTGGAGAAGGGTGAAATTGAAATTCACCAAAACAAAAAAATCGTCGAACACGTCACCGATCCCAATCATGAAATTGATTTGGAGTCGGCGCGTAAAACCGAGCCGGATCTCGAAGTCGGCGATGATTTTATGGAAATTCTTAGCCCCGAAACTTTTGGCCGGCGGCTGATTGTTTCGGCCAAGCAAAATCTCAATCAGCGCATTCGCGATGAAGAAAAGCGCATCGTTTTTGACGAATTTCAGAATCGCATCGGCGAGATTGTGATGGGCGATATTCGCCAGATCAATCGCGGCGACGTTTATATGAATATTGACCGCACCGAAGTGGTGTTGCCGCGTAAAGAGCAGATCGAATCGGAGAAATACCGGCGCGGCGATAATTTGCGCGCTATTATCAAAGAAGTCCGGCAAACGACGCGCGGTCCGGAAGTCGTCGTGTCGCGCAGTGATCCGCAGTTTCTGGTTCGCCTGTTTGAATTGGAAGTGCCGGAAATTTACGATGGCATTATCGAGATTAAATTTGTCGCCCGGCAGCCGGGCGAGCGTTCCAAAATCGCCGTCACCTCGAGTGATAAGCGCATCGATCCAGTGGGCGCCTGCGTCGGCATGAAGGGCATTCGCATTCAGGCGGTCAGCAAAGAATTGAATAATGAAAAGATCGACGTCATTCCCTGGAATGCGGAGCCGGAAATTTTCATTACCCGCGCATTGAGTCCATCGAAGCCGGTACGCGTGCTCGTGGATGCGCCCAACCAGCGGGCGATTGCGGTATTGCCGGACGATCAGATTTCTTTGGCCATCGGCCGCGGCGGCCAGAATCGACGCTTGACCGGCAAGTTGACCGGATTTGAAGTCGAGATTATTAAGGAATCGGAATACCGCAAAATGGTGGAAGAAGAACGCGGCAGCGAAGTGCCGATTGAGATGGTCGAGGGGTTGAGCGAAGGCATGGTGTCGAAGCTGCATGCTGCCGGTTTCAAAACTGTACAGGAGTTGTTGGATCTGGGCGAAGACGGCCTGCGCCAGATCAAAGGCATTGGCGAAAAAACGGCGAAGCGCATTTGGGAATTGATCAACACAGGTGAAGAGAAGGATGGCGCCGTAAAATCTGTAGAAGCCGGGGAAGCCGAAGAAGGCGCTGAGGAGACCGAGGCGCCGGCCGCCGTTCAAGAAGGCGAAGGCACTACGGCGCCAACTGAAGCCGTAGAAGAAACTTCCGCCGTTCTTGAGCCTGCGGAAGAAAATCAGAATTAATTTATAAGGGATCCGGGTTTGGTTAGTAAACGTCGAATTCATCAAGTCGCTAAAGAGTTCAATGTCTCCAATGAGATGTTGATCAATTATCTGGCCAAGTTAAATCGTGGCTATGATATTCGTGGTCCAATGACAGCGCTCACGGACGAGATGTATGAGGAAGTGCTGAAAAAATACCGGAAAGAACCGGAAGTCCAGCACCACGATCCGAATTATGAATTTCGGAAGCGACTGAAGGATAAAAAGGCCGAGGAGGAAAAAGGGCGCGAACGCGACCGCAAGGTGCTTGAAGAGCGTTTGCGCACGACCTCGAAGCTTGCTGAACGCCGTGCCCGTCCGCAACAAGACGCGAGCGAAGCCGAAGCGGCCAAGAAGAAAAGTGTCGGTGCCGATGCCGCTAAGCGCGATGGCGCCGCCAAAAAGGTTGCTGATGGCACGCCGGTTGTCGCTCGTCAGGAAACGGAAAAATCTGCTCCGCTGCTGCCGGAATTGAAACCCCTGCCCTCGATTCATGATACCGTGGTGGCGTTAATTTCGAAGCAAAAAGAGGAGCAGCGCCAGCATAAAGATGAGCGCCGTCCGGCCGCACCGCCGACGAGTGAGACCCCGAAATCAGCAGTTGCCCCGCCGGCAAAAAAGACCACTGCTGCTGCCGCTGAAGAAGACGACGGCACGAAAAAGAAAAGAAAGCGTAAACGCCGGAAGAAGAAAAAAGCGATTGTGGTTGATCTTGCGCCCGAGGATGTAATTGAGGCGCGTTTGGTTAAAGAGCAGGACAAGCCGGCGAAAAAGGCGAAGAAGCGGGTTAAGAAACGCAAGCCGAGTGACGAAGAGATCGATGAGTCGATTCGTCAAACGCTGGCGGCGATGGCTGGTGGTGGCAAGTCCAGACCGGTGCGTCGCCGTCGGGTTGTCGCCGAAAACGGCGCGGAACTCCCGGCAGAAGAAGAGAATACGCTCAAAGTGCCGGAGTTCGTTTCCGCGGCTGATTTGGCGCGCCTCATGGAAGCCGAACCGAGCGAGGTGATTCGCAAATGCCTTGATCTCGGCATGGTGGTGTCGATCAATCAGCGTCTCGACGCCGATGTGATTGTGGCGGTTGCCGATGAATTCGGTTTTCAGGCGGAGATTGTGCAGGAATACGGCGGCGAACTTATTGAAGAAGATAACGAAACCGATCCGGCCGAAAGCCTGCAACCACGGTCGCCGGTGGTGACGATCATGGGCCACGTCGATCACGGCAAAACGTCGCTCTTGGATCATATTCGCGAAAGTGAAGTTGCCGCGGGTGAACACGGCGGCATTACGCAACATATCGGCGCGTACGTGGTGGAATTTAAAAACCGGCGCATCACCTTTCTCGATACACCTGGCCATGAAGCATTCACGGCCATGCGCGCGCGTGGGGCCCAAGCGACGGATATTGTCATTCTCGTGGTGGCCGCCGACGACGGTGTGCAATTGCAAACCATTGAAGCTATCAATCACGCCCGCGCGGCGAACGTGCCGATGGTGGTGGCGATCAACAAAATTGACAAATCGACGGCCAATCCGGAGCACATTAAACAGCAACTGTCACAACAGGGCATTCTCCTGGAAAGTTGGGGCGGTAAAATTCAAAGCGCCGAAGTTTCCGCGAAGACCGGCAAAGGTATCGAAAATCTTCTCGAACTGGTCTTATTGGAAGCTGATCTCAAAGATCTAAAGGCGAATCCGAACCGCCGCGCCAAAGGCGTCATTATCGAATCCGAGTTGGATAAGGGCAAGGGGCCGGTGGCGACAGTGTTGGTACAAAGCGGCACATTGAATATCAGCGATCCGTTTATTGCCGGCCATTTTGCCGGGCGCGTGCGGGCGATGTATGACGAGCGCGGCCGCCGCGTGCAATCGGCCCCGCCTTCGACACCGGTGCGCGTCGTCGGTTTTGCCGGAGTGCCGACCGCCGGCGATCAATTGATTGTGATGTCGTCGGAGCGCGAAGCCAAAGAGATTGGCCTCAAACGCCAGCAGATTAAGCGTGAGCATGAATATCGCAAAGTGCGGCACTTGACGCTGGATCAATTCTCGAAACAAATGCAAGCGGGCGTTGTTAAAGAATTGCGCCTCATCGTCAAAGGCGATGTGGACGGTTCGGTGGAAGCGTTGAGCGATTCGTTGTTGAAACTTTCCACGAAAGAAGTGACGATTCGGGTCATTCACAAAGCCGTCGGCGGCATTTCCGAATCCGATGTGTTGCTGGCTGCCGCTTCGGATGCAATCATTATCGGTTTTCAAATCCGCGTGTCCTCACAGGCGCGCGCCGTTGCCGAGCGAGAAGAAGTTGATATTCGCAGTTATAAAATCATTTATGATGCCGTCAACGACGTCAGAGCGGCGCTCGAAGGCTTGTTGGAGCCGGAAATCTCCGAACAGGTTACGGCGACGATCGAAGTGCGAAAAATCTTCCGCGTGCCCAAATTTGGCACCATCGCCGGTTGCTATGTGCAATCTGGTAAGGCTACCCGTAGCGATCTGATTCGTCTGTATCGTAACGATAAATTGATTCATGAAGGCAAGATCGGTTCGTTGAAGCGCCTGAAAGATGACGTCCGCGAAGTCGCTTCGGGTTTTGAATGCGGCCTTGGCCTCGAGAATTACGACGACCTTCACGAAGGCGACGTGCTGGAGACGTATCAAATTATTAAAACCAAACGGACTTTATAACACGCGGCGCGGCGACAGTTCGGCGGTGGGTGTTTGGTCATTACGAATTACAGTTTGTTTTTTTATTATGTTCGTTGGTGTCTGTCAGGTAGAAATTTTTCTGCCGGAAAGCGACTCGTTGAAAGCCAAGCGTTTTGTGCTGAGCAGCGTGAAGGCCAAAATTCAGAATAAATTCAACGTGTCGATTGCGGAAGTCGATCAAAACGATTTGTGGCAGCGCTCAACCTTAGGCTTGGCGCTGGTGACCAACGAACGGAAATTCGTCGATCAGGCGTTTGCAAAAATTTTGCAGTTTCTGGAAGAAGACGGCCGTTTTGAAGTGTTGGATCATCGGTTGGAAATTTATTGACATGGAATACAAACGTTCGACGCGGGTGGCGGAATTGCTCCGGGAGGTGCTCAGCGAAATCATTGCGACCCAGTTGAAAGACCCTGCCGTTGGACGCATCACCATTACCCGGGTCAAGCTCTCCGACGATCTCAGAAATGCGCGCGTGTTTTTTACGATGCTGGGCAACGAGCAGCAGCGCCAAAGTGCCGTGGCCGGCTTGAAGCGCGCCAGCCGTTTCCTCCGCGCCGAAACCGCCCACAAAATCAGCCTCCGCCATGCTCCCGAATTGCTCTTTACGTACGATGACACGCTCGATTATGTCGAGAACATTGAGAATTTGCTGAAGAAAATTCATGAGCAAGAGCCCCCGGCGCAAGAATCCTCATAAATTTTTCTGGGTTTTATGGAATTGCAATAATTAACCCATTGGTTCATTGTGCCGATTGAAATGATTCGCCGCTCTGAGTTACAAAGCGGAAAAATCGTTCTTCTTGATAAACCTGTCGATTGGACTTCTTTCGACGTCGTGAATAAATTGCGCGGCATGACGAAAGTCAAAAAAGTTGGGCATGCGGGTACGTTGGATCCCTTTGCGACGGGTTTGCTGCTGATTTGCTTCGCAAGTGCGACCAAGCAAGTCAACCAGTTGATGGAGTTGGAAAAAGAGTATCAAGGCACATTTGAGCTCGGCAGTGAAACCGACTCGCACGATGTCACGGGAAAAGTTGTCAACCAGTGTCCGGTGCCGGATTTGTCGGTAACGCAAATTGAGTCGGCGGCAAAGAAATATAGCGGCGAGATTTTGCAGGTCCCGCCGATGTTCTCGGCGCTGAAGCGAGACGGCAAGAAGCTGTACGAACTGGCGCGGCAGGGTAAAGAAGTGGAATTGGCTGCGCGGCCCGTAAAAGTTTACGCTTTTGATATTCTTGCAGTGAGTTTGCCCGAGATTCATTTTCGTATTGCCTGTTCGCGCGGCACCTATATCCGGGCGATCGCGCGCGATCTGGGCAGAGACTTGGGCTGTGGCGCTTTTTTGAAAACATTGCGGCGCACGCGCGTCGGCGCCTATACGGTTGCAGACGCGTTAAGCATTCAACAATTTGCTGAACGGCTGGCGGAGTAGTTGCAAAATCCATCCGCGCGGCAATTCCTGGAAGTCGTGCCTCCGCAAAGCAAAGTTCGCGTTTAACCATTGCGGCCCCGATGGTGGTTTTTTGAACAGAACAATATGGCCACCCAGATTTTTCGCCGTCTCGAAGACATTCAGTTCGATACCCGTGGTATCATCACCGTCGGAACTTTTGATGGATTGCATCGCGGCCATCAAGAAATTGTCCGCGCCTTAAAAAAAGAAGCGCGTGCGCGGCTGGGAAGCACGACGGTGGTCACTTTTGATCCTCATCCGCAGATGGTGTTGCAGCGCCCGGACAAGCCGCCGGTGCAAATTCTGAGCACGGCGGCAGAAAAAATTGCGCTGCTGCAACACGAGAATGTTGATCGGATCCTGGTTATCCCGTTTACGCTGGAATTCTCGCGGCTCTCATCGGAAAATTTTGTACGCGAGATTCTCTGTCAGCGCGTTGGCTTGCAAGCGATGGTGGTCGGGCACGATCACGGTTTTGGCAAAAACCGCGAAGGCGATTTTGCGACGTTGCAACGGTTGGGAGCCGAACTTGGATTTGCGGTGCAAGAAGTGCCGCCGTTTGAATTGGACGGGGTGACATTGAGCAGCACGAAAGTTCGTGAAGCGTTGTTGAACGGCGACGTTGAGAAAGCGTCGGAATATCTTGGCCGGCAATATGCGCTGAGTGGCACCGTCGAACATGGCGACGAGCGCGGCCGCACGTTGGGATTTCCCACGGCGAATTTGCGGCCGCTCGATGAAAGTAAATTGGCGCCGGCAAACGGCGTTTATGCGGTGTGGGTGGAAATTGTGGATTCGGCTGCGGCGCGTCCCGAGGCTGCAAAGAAATATCCGGCGATGCTGAATATTGGTTTGCGCCCGACCTTTGGAAAATTGACCCGGACGATCGAAGCCCATCTGCTCGATTTTTCCGGTGAGTTGTACGGCGCCACGCTGAATGTTTATTTTGTCGAACGCTTGCGGAACGAGCAGAAATTTGAATCGCCGGCGGCGCTCATTGCGCAATTGCACCGCGACCGGGAAGCAGCCCGGCAAGCCTTGCGATGAAAGTGGCGGAGAATAGAGTCGCTGAAGCCTACAACTTTTCAAGAGATTTTGTCGTCTGAAAACAATTAGAGCACATATTGAAAAACAACCTCAATTATTTTGGAGTCATGCTATGTCGTTAACCACTGCAGCAAAAGCCGAATGGGCAAAAAAATACGGCGCCAATGAAAAGGACAGCGGCAAAGCCGAAGTGCAAATCGCTTTGCTGACGGCGCAGATCAACGGGCTTACCGGGCATTTTGAGAAAAATCCGAAAGACCACAACTCGCGCCGTGGCCTGCTGAAAATGGTTGGGGCGCGCCGCCGGTTGCTGGATTATCTCGTAAAAAAAGATATCAAACGGTATCGCGCGATTATCGCTGATTTGAGCATACGGCGATAGGCGCAGAAGGCATGCGCTCGATGCAATGCTATGCGCCATGCGTTTAGCGCTATGCTTTTAAAAGTTAATCAAAAGTCTTAACGGAGGAGAAGCAAACGTGATTCAAGTGCAAAATCTTACCCGTTATTATGGACGAACGCCGGCGATTGAGAATGTCTCTTTTGAAGTGGAAAAAGGCGAGATTCTCGGTTTCCTCGGGCCGAATGCCGCGGGCAAGACGACCACGATGCGGATTTTGACCTGCTACATGCCGGCCTCGAGCGGCAGCGCGAAAGTTGCCGGCTTTGATGTGTTCAACCAATCCTTGGACGTGCGGAAACGCATCGGCTATTTGCCGGAGCAGCCGCCGCTCTACACGGATATGACGGTGAAAGACTATTTGACTTTCGTCGCCAAAATTAAAGGCGTCGATCCGCGCGAGCGTAAAAACCGCGTGAAAGACGTTATGGAAAAAACCGATATCGCCGAGCGTCAGGATCAGGTAATTCGGAAGCTTTCCAAAGGCTTCAAACAGCGCGTTGGGTTGGCGCAGGCGATGGTGCATAATCCGGATGTGCTGGTGCTGGATGAGCCGACTGTCGGTCTTGATCCCAATCAGATTATCGAAGTGCGCGAATTGATCAAGAGTCTCGCCGGCAATCACACCATTATTCTCAGCACGCATATTTTGCCGGAAGTCGAGATGACTTGCCAGCGCGTGGTGATTATCAATCGCGGCCGTGTCGTAGCGCAGGACACCATTGCGAATATGACGCAGCAGAAACGCGCTCTCGGTCGTCTCGTGTTGCAGGTGGATGGCCCCGGCGCGCAAGTGCGCGACAAGCTGGCAAGCGTGCACGGCGTCAAAAAAGTGCATGCCGGCGGCCACGATCGTTACGAAATTGAATGTGAAGCGGGCCGCGATGCGCGCCGTGAATTGGCGCAGGCCGTGGTGCAAAACGGCTGGGGGCTTTTGGAGTTGCGCGCCAAAGACAAAGATTTTACCCTCGAAGAAGTATTCCTCAACTTGACCACCACGGAAAATGGAGGCGCTAACGCATGAGAAATTTTCTGGCTATTCTCGAACGCGAGTTGAAAAGCTATTTTCTCTCGCCCGTGGCGTATGTGGTGCTCGGCTTTTTTCTCATCGCCACCGGTTTGTTCTATTATAATATCGTCAACTGGTTCGACCGCATGAGCATGCAGTCGATGATGATGGCGCAGCAATATCGTCAGGCGCCGCAGCCGATCAACGTCAATATGATGGCGATCCGGCCGCTGTTTCACAATATCGCCATCATCGGCCTGTTTCTCGTGCCGGGCATCACGATGCGATTGTTCGCGGAAGAAAAACGGCAGGGCACGATGGAGTTGCTCGCCACCTCGCCGCTCAGCAATTGGCAAATCACGCTGGGCAAATTTGCCGCGGCGTTGATGTTTTATCTGGTGATGTTGTTGACGACCGGCGTGTTCGTCGGCTTGTTGTTTATCTTCGGCAATCCGGAGGTGAAGCCGATTCTCACCGGTTATCTCGGCCTGCTGCTCGTCGGCGGCTGCTTCATTTCACTGGGCCTGCTGTTTAGCGCCTTTACGGAAAATCAAATCATCGCTTTTGTCGGCGCGTTTGCGGTCAATCTGGCGATTCTGTCGCTCGGCTGGCTCGCGAATTTCGTCGGCCCCAATCTCGGCGCGTTTTTCACCAACCTGTCGCCGATCGAACATTTCGATGATTTTGCCAAAGGCATTATTGACACCAAACATTTGATCTACTACGCCAGCTTTATGTTTGGCGCGATTTTTTTGACTTATGTGGCCGTTGAATCCAGTCGATGGAGAGGAGCGCGATGAAGAAATACAGTGCGATGGCCGGTACGCTCGGTTTGATCGCCGCCGGCGCCGGTCTGTTGATTTATTATGTGCAAGCCGTCTGGCAATGGCAGAATATCGTGCCGCTGGCTCTCGGCGGCGCGTTGCTGCTGTTTTATCTCGTGTTTAATTTGAAAGAAGTGCTGGCGTTTATCACCAGCCGCGGCGCGCTGCAAACCGCCAATGCCGTGGTGATGTGCGCGCTGGTGCTGGGTTTGCTCGGCTTTGCGAATTATCTCGGCAGCAAACATGTGTGGCGCCAAGACGTTACCGCGGCGAAGCAATTCAGCCTGTCGGATCAAACCAAAAAAGTTTTGAGCGCGCTGCAAGAAGATTTGCGAATCACCGCGTTTTATCAAGCGGGCGAACAGGGGCGCGTGACGGATCAATTCAAAGAATACGCTTCGGTGACGCCGAAATTCAAGTACGAGTTCATCGACCCGGACAAAAAGCCGGATATGGCCAAACGTTTCGGCGTGACGGCTTATAGCACGACGGTGATTTCGTATCGCGGGCAGGATGAGAAGATCACGACCGCGACCGAAGAAGATTTGACCAATGCGATCATCAAGGTGACGCGCGATAAAAAGAAGAAGATTTATTTCACCACCAACCACGGCGAGAAGGCGATTGACAGCGAAGAACGCCTCGGCATGAGCGCCGCGCAGAAATCCATCAAAGATAAAAATTATGAGATCGGTACGGTTTCGCTGATCGATCCCCCCGACCTGCCGGAAGATTGCTCGGTGCTGGTGATTGCCGGCGCGCAAACCCCGTTTCTGCCGCCGGAAATTGAGAAGGTCAAAAAATATTTGAACAAAGGCGGCGCCGCGCTCTTTTTGTTGGAGCCGGATCCGTCGCCAGCATTTAGCGAGATTTTGGCGGATTACGGCGTGCAAGCCGATAATGATTTCATTCTCGATTTTTCCGGCATCGGCCAACTCTTCGGCGCGGGACCGGATATGCCGGTGGTCACGGGATATTCCAAACACGCCATCACGGAGAAGTTTGGCAGCTTTATGACGGCTTATCCCAGCACGCGCTCGTTAACGCTAATGAGTGAAAAACCTGCCGGCGTCACCACCGATGCCTTCGCCAACTCCAGCTCGAACAGTTGGGGTGAAACGAATATGGATGAGTTGAAAAGCGGCAAAGTCAGTCCCAATGTGCCGCCGGACCGCCGTGGACCGTTGCCGCTCGCCGTGGCCATCACGAAGAGTGCCACCGATGGCAGCAGCACGAACGGTTCGAGCAGCAGCCGTCTGGCGGTGTTCGGCGATTCCGAGTTTGCGGCGAATTATCTTTTCGGTTTTCAGAAGAATGGCGATCTGTTCATGAACGTCATTAGTTGGCTGGCTGAAGAAGAAGATTTGATCGCGATTCCGCCCAAGAATCCCGAAGACCGGCGCATTAGTTTGGACGCGGCGGGTTCAAAAATTATTATGCTGGTGAGCCTGTTTTTGTTGCCGCTGGCAGCGTTCGGAACGGCGATTGCGGTTTATGTGAAGAGACGCTAAGTTGGATATTCGTGTAACCTCACTCGTGTAACGTGAAACGTGTAACGGTCTAAAAACAAAATTTTGATGAAAGACCGTTCGACGTTACACGTTACACGATGATACAGGAGTGGAGAGTCGAAGCAATGAAACCCCGTAATACCTTGCTGTTGTTGTTGCTCACGGCGGCAGTTGGCGCGTATGTTTATTTTTATGAAATCAAAGGCGGCGCCGAACGCGAAAAAGAAAAAACCGCCGCCGGCAAGTTAATCGATATTAAAAAAGATTCCGTCACGGCGGTTACGATTCGGCCGGACGGTATCGAGTTAAGAAAAGCCGGCACGACTTGGGAATTGGCGTCGCCGGTGCAATATCTGGCGGATGACGGCACGGTGAGTTCGTTGTTATCCTCGCTAGAATCGGCGCAGCGCGATCAGAAGGAAATCACCACCTCGCGCGCCGATTACGCCGGTTTTGGCCTCGAACCGGCTCGCACGGAATTGATTGTGCGGCATGAAAAAGGCAAACAGGATACGCTTTATCTCGGCGACAGCAATGTCACGACGACGATGGTTTATGCGCGCGTCAATAACGATCCCGAAGTGGTGCTGACCAGCAATGGTTTGTCGAACAACGCCAAGAAAGCGTTATTGGATTGGCGCAATAAAGATTTGCTCGTTTTTGACAATAATGCGGCGAATCGTCTGTTGCTCGTCACGCCGAAAAATCGGTTTGAGTTGAAAAAAGAAAACGGCAAATGGCAAATGGTGTCGCCGCTCAAAGCCGCCGCGGATGAGTCAAAGATTTCCAGCATTCTCAGCCGCGTGCGTTATGGTCGCATCAACGAATTTACGACCGAGCAAATAGGCGAGGCAAAGGCTTACGGCCTCGATAAACCGGCGTATGAATTTACCGTGTTCTTCGGCGCCAATGATGCGCAGAAGGCGATCAATTTCGGCAAGAAAGACGGCGCGAATTATTTTGCGCACGATCCGGCGCGACCGCAGGTCTTTAAAGTTGACACGAGTCTCGTGAAAGACTTGAATGTCACCGTGATGGATTTGCGCAACAAGAAAGTCGCCGAGTTTGAAAGCTGGAATGCAGATTATATAGAATTGAATTACGCCGACACCTTGAAGATCGTCTGCGAGAAAGACACGGCGGAAACCTGGCAGATCAAATCACCGGAGGTGAAGAAAGCGAAAAGCTGGGAGATTTCGGGCATCACCGGCGGCCTTTCCGGAATGGAAGCGACGGCATTTGTGGATGAAAATGCCACTGATTTAAAAAAATATGGCCTTGATAAACCACGGGTGATCGTGACCATTAAACAGAAGGGCAACGAAATTGCCCGCGCTTTAATTGGCAAAGAGAAGGGCGACCGCGTTTTTGCAAAAGCGGCGAATAGCGCGGTGGTGGTCGAGGTGAAGAAAGAAGATGCTGATAAATTCTTTAAGAAGCTTGCTGATTTGGCGGAATAAAAACTGAGTCAAAAATGCGCACGCAAAGACGCCGCATCACCGGCCGCACAGAAAACTCATGTGCCACCGGGGTGCGATATGGCTTTGCGTGCATGTTTTTATATTGTTCTTTAATTGATGATTGCTGGCCGCGAGTTCGTTGTTGCCGGTTGCTTTAGGATCTGCGCAAAAGTAACTTCGTCGTCTCGCCCCTTTGTGGGGCGCTGTTCTAACGGGAGGTTGTTTTTGTGCGGACCCTCGAGATAAACAATCGGCGACACTCCGGCAGCAAGTAATGTATTTTATTTTAGGAGTGTTACCATGAGTTGTTTAAAGGAAATCGAATTAAGCGGAAAGAAATTCAGCATCGAGACCGGCCGCGTCGCCAGACAAGCGCACGGTTCCTGCTGGGTGCGCCTGAATGACACGATCATTATGGCCACCGTGGTCGGCGCAAAAGAAGCCAAGGAAGAAGCCGATTTTTTCCCGCTCTCGGTGGATTATCGCGAGAAAGCGTATGCCGCCGGTAAAATTCCCGGCGGTTATTTTAAACGCGAAGGCCGTCCGAGCGAAAACGAAATCTTGATCAGCCGTTTGATCGACCGCTCCATTCGGCCCTTGTTTGCAGATGAATATCTCAATGAAGTGCAAGTGATGGTCTCGGCGTTGTCGGCGGATAAAGAAAACGACCCGGATGTGCATGGCATCACCGGCGCGTCGATGGCGCTGTTGCTGTCGGATATTCCGTGGTCCGGTCCGGTCGCGGGCGTGCGCGTTGGCCGCGTGCGCGGGCAGTTTATTGCAAACCCAACGCACGCTGAGATCGAGCAAAGCGACATGGATGTAGTGATGGCGGCCTCGGAAGATTCGATCATGATGGTCGAAGGCGAGGCGCAGGAAATCAGCGAAACCGACATGGTCGCGGCGCTGCATTTTGGCCACGACGTGGCGCGCCAATTGATCGGCTTGCAAAAAGCCGTGGCCGCGGAAATGGCGAAACCGAAACGCGAAGTTGCGCCGGTCGTGTTGCCCGCGGGTTTGGAAGCGCGCGTTAACGCGATGGCGACCGAAAAACTCCGCCAGCTTTTTCAAGAACCCGAGAAACAAAAACGCAACGACGGCCTTAAATTATTGCGCGACACGACGATTGCCGAGTTGCAAGCCGAGTTTCCGGAAAGCGAAGTGATCATCAAAGAGTTGTTTTATAAAATTGAAAAACAACTCATGCGTAATATGATTATTACCGCGAACCGGCGTTTAGACGGCCGGCGGCCGGAAGATATCCGCGACATCACTTGCGAAATTGCGGTGTTGCCGCGCGTGCATGGTTCGTCCTTATTTACGCGCGGGCAGACGCAGTCGTTGGGCGTGGTGACGCTCGGCACGAAAGTCGACGAGCAGAAGATGGATGAATTGGAAGGCGAGTATTATAAAAGCTACATGCTGCATTATAATTTCCCGCCGTTCAGTGTCGGCGAAATTAAGCCGTTCCGCGGGCCGGGCCGCCGGGAGATTGGCCATGGCAATCTCGCCGAGCGCGCGCTGAAAGCGGTGATGCCGAACGACGGCATTTTTCCCTATACCGTGCGCGTCGTGTCCGAAATTTTTGAATCCAATGGCTCTTCGTCAATGGCGACGGTGTGCTCCGGTTCGCTGGCGTTGATGGATGCTGGCGTGCCGATCAAAGACGCGGTGGCCGGCATTGCGATGGGGTTGATTAAAGAACGCGACAAAACCGTGGTGCTTACCGATATTCTCGGCGATGAAGATCATCTCGGCGACATGGATTTTAAAGTCGCGGGAACCATGAAGGGCGTGACGGCGTTTCAGATGGATATTAAAATCGAAGGCTTGTCGCAGGCGTTGATGGCCGAAGCTCTGGAACGGGCGCGGGTGGCGCGTCTCCACATTTTGAATATCATGAATGGCGCGCTCGCCAAGCCGCGGCCGGAGATTTCGCAATATGCGCCGCGCATCGTCTCGATCAAGATTCCGGTGGACAGCATCGGTTTGGTGATTGGGCCGGGCGGCAAATCCATTCGCGATATTATTGAGCGCACCGGCGCCACGATTGATATTGCCGATGACGGCACGGTGACGCTGGCCTCGGTCGATCCGAATTCTGTCAGCATGGCGAAAGATATTATCGAAGGCATGGTGGCGGAGCCGGAAGTCGGCAAGATTTACAAAGGCACCGTCAAAGGCATTAAAGAATTTGGCGCCTTTATCGAAATCATGCCGGGCCGCGAAGGCCTGCTGCACATTTCGGAAATCGAGCATCGCCGCCTCAATCGCGTCGAAGAAGTGTTGAAGATGGGCGATCAAGTTGAAGTGAAATTGCTCGAAATCGCCGACGGCGGCAAGCTGAAACTGAGCCGCAAGATATTATTGCCGGGCGGCGGCGCGCCGCCACCGCAACGCCGCAATAATTAACGCCGCGCCGGTTTGCCGTTTATTCGAGGCCGCCTTTACGGCAATATGTTTTTTGCTTTTGTTGAATTACCGTCCGGATACGCAAGTGTCCGGACGTTTTCTTATTCTGTCTTTTAATCTGCGAATTTACTTCTGTAAACTGGCGATCTGCCAAACGGATATCATTCTTGCAAAACCCCATTGAAAATTCTACTCATCTGAAGACCACCCTGCCCGGCGGGTTGCGTATTGTTTCAGAATATATGCCGCACGTCCGCTCGGTGTCACTTGGCGTGTGGGTGCAAAACGGCACGCGCGATGAGCGCGCGGAAGAAAACGGCGTCTCGCATTTTATCGAGCACATGATGTTTAAAGGCACGACGCGCCGCAAAGCCAGCGACATTGCCGAGAGTCTGGAAGCTTATGGAGGGCATTTGAATGCGTTCACCGGCAAAGAACTGACCTGCTATTATGCGCATTTTCTTGACGAACATCTGCCGCTCGCCGTCGACGTTTTGGCCGATATGTTGACCAATTCGGTTTTTGACGCGGATGAAATGACCAAAGAGAAATCCGTCATTATCGAAGAAATTAACTCGGTCGAAGATACGCCGGAGGATCTCGTGCAGGATTATTTTATGCGCGACGTTTTTCCGGGACACGCGCTCGGCTATTCGACGCTTGGAACGCGCGAAATCGTGTCGAAATTTGAACGCGATCAACTTTTGGATTATACCCGCCGGCACTATCCGCAGAGCCGCTTGGTGGTGGCCGCCGCCGGCAATATTCAACATGCCGATCTGGTGGCACAAGTCGGTGAGCGCTTCGGCATGTTGCCTTCCAACGGCGCGCGCGTCGTTGCCGCGCCAACGCTAAAACCTCTACCCGGTTCAATATCCGCCGATGAATGCACGCAAACCCATATCTGTCTGGGCGCTTTGGCGCTGCGTTTTGACGATCCGCGCAAATTTGTTTTGCTCGTGCTCAACACCTTGTTGGGCGGCGGCATGAGTTCGCGCTTGTTCCAAACGATTCGGGAACAACATGGATTAGCGTATTCAGTATTTTCGTTTCATGATTTCATGCTGGACACGGGCTTGTTCGGGGTTTATCTCGGCACTGATCCCGATCGCGCCGAGAAGGCCACGAAATTGTTGCGCCAGGAGCTGCAGCGCCTGCGTGACGAACGCGTTTCCGCCAGCGAGTTGAATCGCACCATCAACCAGCTCAAAGGCAGTCTCATGCTCGGTTTGGAAAGCACCGGCAGCCGGATGTCGCGTTTGGCGAAAATGGAAATTTATCTCAACGATTACGTCACGCTCGACGATGTCTGTGCCGGCATTGCCAGCGTCACCGCGGAACAAATTCAAACGTTGGCGCAAGAGCTTTTTCCCGACGAGCGCATGACGTTAACCGTGATTCGACCGACGAGTGAAGCGGAGGGCTTAAAACTTGATGCGTAAAACGTAATTCTTGCTTTTTTAAAAATTACGGCTTATGTTTTAGGCGTTACGTTTCAAAATACCTAACCCACGTAGTTCACCAAGCAACAAAACCTCTCGAGGGAGGATGGAAAATGAAGATCGGTGTTCCCAAGGAGATTAAGACCAACGAGAATCGCGTCGCGATGATTCCAGTTGGCGCGGAATTGCTGAAAGATTATGGGCATGAGATTTTGGTAGAAAAAGGCGCGGGAGTCGGCAGCGGTTTTCAAGATAGCGATTACCGGCTTGCCGGCGCGAAGATCGTCAACTCGCCCGCGGAGATTTTTGGCGCCGCGGACATGATCGTGAAAGTTAAAGAACCGCTGCCGGCGGAATATCCGTTGCTTCGCGCCGGGCAGATTGTTTTTACGTATTTCCACTTCGCCGCCTCGCGCGAGTTGACGGACGCCATCATCAAATCGAAATGCATCGCGATTGCTTATGAAACCGTGCAAACGCCGGATCGCGCCCTGCCCTTGCTGGTGCCGATGAGTGAAGTCGCCGGCCGCATGTCGATTCAAGTCGGCGCGCGCTGTTTGGAAAAATTGTTTGGCGGCAAGGGTATTTTGCTTGGCGGCGTCCCCGGCGTCGAGCCGGCCCGCGTCGTTATTCTCGGCGGCGGCGTCGTCGGCACCAACGCAGCGAAAATTGCCGCCGGCCTTGGGGCGCACGTGCAAATTCTCGATATTAGCCTGGAGCGTTTGCGTTACCTTGATGACGTGATGGCGAAAAACGTCACGACGATTATGTCGAACCCGGCGAACATTCGCAAAGCCATCTCCGAAGCCGATCTCGTGGTCGGCGGCGTGTTGATTCCCGGCGCCAAAGCGCCACGCCTCATCACGCGCGAAATGCTGAAGCTGATGCGTCCGGGTTCCGTCATCGTTGACGTCGCCGTCGATCAAGGCGGATGCGTCGAGACGATTCGCGCGACGACGCACGAAAATCCCACTTACGAAATCGACGGCATCGTGCATTACGGCGTCGCCAACATGCCCGGAGCTGTGCCGATGACCTCAACCGTTGCCCTCACCAACGCGACATTGCCGTATGCGATTCAGATTGCAAACAACGGCTATCCCAAATGCGTGCAGGAATCCAGCGCGCTGGCGATGGGCGTTAACGTGGTGCGCGGTCAGGTCACGTACAAAGGTGTCGCCGAAGCGTTTAATTTGCCGTACGCGCCGTTGGAAGACGTTTTGTAAAACGCTGGTAGTAGCGCCTTCAGGCAGGCGCAATCTCTTTGGCGCGTCATTACTTTTGGTTTGACTTGAATTTTTGACGCCTAAAGGCGTTACTACTAATTTGATTCCCGTTCTCGCTTATCATCTCATCACGCGCCGTCCGGACGCGGGCATCGCGTGGACAACGCCGGCGCGGTTTGAAAAACAAGTCGCCTGGCTCGCGGACGCGGGTTACCGTTCGTTGTCGTTGTCGGATTGCCTTCAGCACCCGCCCACCGCCAGCGAGAAACGCGTCGTCATCACTTTCGACGACGGTTATCGCTCGCTGCTACGATATGCCCTGCCAATTCTCGCCCGGTATCATTTTACCGCGACCGTTTTTGCCATCGCCGGTTATGTCGGGCGCGCCAACGCGTGGGATGTGAAATTTTTTCTGCCGCGCTTTGCGCATTTGGATTGGAATGAGCTGCGCGAGTTAACGGCTGCCGGTTGGGAAATCGGCAGCCATTCATTAAACCACGATTATCTCCCCGCCCTTGCCGACGCCGAATTGCACCGCGATTTGGTGGATTCCCGTAAAATTTTAACAGACCATTTGCAAACGCCGATCCGGCACTTGTCGCTGCCGTTTGGTCGAGGCAGCGAACGGGTTTATCAAACCGCACGCGACGCCGGCTATGAGTCGGTGTCGATTTTAGGCAGCAACAATTCCTCGTCTTCTCCCATTCCGCTCATTTCCCGCCGTGGCGTTTATTTGCTGGATTCGATGCGCAGTTTCCGCCGCCGCGTTGAAGCGCCGCCGGATTCCTCCTGGCAATATTGGCGGCAACGCGCCATTAGCTCGTTAGCCCTGGGAACCGTGATGGTCAAAAGTGTTAAAAAGATGTTGGCCGGTTAGCCCGTTATATTATTTGCATTCAACCGTAAAAATGTCTTGATATTCACCAAATGGTATTTTAAATTAATACAAAAATAAATAAAACCGGCCAACCGGCAAATTGTCCAACAGGCCATCCGCCGTGAGCGACCAGAAAATTAAAAAACTCTATTATTCCATTAGTGAAGTCAGCCAGGTTACTTCGCTAAAGGCGTATGTTTTGCGTTACTGGGAAACGGAATTTGCCGAATTGCGCCCGAAGAAAAGCCGGGCCGGCAGCCGAACCTATACCCTCGATGACATCAAGCTGATTTTTCTTATCAAACGTTTGCTCTACGACGACAAATATACGATTGAAGGGGCCCGCCAGCGTCTCCAACAACTGCGCCAGGTTGGTGAACAAATAGATATTTCTTTCGACCAGTTGCGCCGTGATGATATGATTGTCGAGCTTAAAAAAGAGCTCCGGGAATTGTTGGGCATGTTGCCTCATAACGTGAAACTGGATAGCGCAACAGAATCTCAATAAAATATTGAAACAACCGGTTTTATATTTATCTTTGGGGATAGTTTGTTCTTGCTTGCCAGTTTTCTCGCCACTTTCGAGAATTATCCTAAATTTAATAACGCCAATGCTTGACAAAATACCAATTCTTTATTATCTTTCATCTTGTCGTTTTTAAAAGAATATTTCCTGGCTGTTATTTTTATCAATACTATTTTTTATCTAATGCCCCAGATTTTTCATCCGAGCACCAATACCTTTTCCAAAGTCAGCATCTTTGGCGCCGTGTTTTTTATCGGCGGGCTGCTGTGGATTTTCGGTGTCATTGAGCGCTCGCCGTATGTGACGCAGGCCAGCGTCGTGCGCGAGCAGCCCGTTCCCTTCAGCCATCGCCATCACGTTTCGCAGCTCGGCATCGATTGCCGCTATTGCCATACCTCAGTTGAAGAGAGTAATTTTGCGGGCATCCCTTCGACGAACACTTGCATGACTTGCCATTCGCAAATTCATTCGACTGCCGTGATGTTGGAGCCGGTGCGCGAAAGTTACCGCACGGAAAAATCCATCGAGTGGGTGCGCGTCAATGACCTGCCGGATTTTGTTTATTTTAATCACAGCATTCACGTGAAAAAAGGCATGGCTTGTGTGACCTGTCACGGGCCAATCGGTGAGATGGCGCTCACGTGGCGCGAAAACTCGCTGAACATGGAATGGTGCCTCCAATGCCACCGCGCGCCGGAGCATTTTGTTCGCCCGCGCGAAGAAGTTTTCAGCACGACGTGGAAGTCGCCAACGCCTCAAACGGCTTTTAGTGACAGCTTGATGAAAGAATATAAAATTCAGAAGCTCACGAATTGTTCGATTTGTCATCGGTAGGATTCACTTGAAAGAAATGGTTTTTGGCGTTATCTTCTTAAAGCCTGCATACAAATTTTAAAACAGGTGTCAAAGAAAGTTTATCGAATCGCCAAGAATTCAAGGAAAAGTCATATGGCAAGAATTGAAATTGGAAAATATCTTGCGGTAGACAGCCGCGTCTGTGGCGGACGGCTGATTTTCAAGGGAACGCGAATTCCGGTCGCGGATGCGTTGGATATGGTCGAAATGGGTTATACACCGGACGGTATATCCAAACAGTATCGCGGTCTGGTTGCGCCTGAAGCCGTGCGCGAGGCTAAATCGCTTATTTTGCGCGGTTTTTTGAAAGAGGAGACCACAAGACTTAAGGTTGCGGCGTGATTCTTCTTGATCATAACATTCCCGAAGATCAGAGGAAGCAACTTCAACGTTGGCAAATTCGTTTTCGTCAAATTGGCCATGAAGTTGGACGGCCTGAATGGGATGATCAACAAGAAATATTACGTTACCTGCATCGCGCCAAACGCGTAACATTCTTTTCGCGCGACTTAGGTTTCTTTCATCCAAAATTTTGCCACTCGATTTATTGCCTTGTTGTCATTTCAGGTCATTATCTGGAAACGGCTTCATTGATTCGCCGGTTTCTGCGGCATCCCGAGTTTAAAACGCATGCCATGCGCGCAGGTAAAGTAGTGAAACTAACTTCGATAAAAGCATATTGGCGAGAGATTGGACAGAATCATCAACAAAGCTTGATGTTGTAATTGAAATGTATTGAAATTCATGAATACACCAGAAAAAGAAATTTATCACCTCGACCTCGCTGCCATCCGCGCGCGTTTGGAAAACCAGCACGGGAAGCAGTACTGGCGCAGCCTCGAAGAATTGGCGGACTCCAAAGAATTTCAGGAGGCGATTCACCATGAATTCGCGCCGACGGTGGTCGGCAAAGTCGAATTGGGCCGGCGGGATTTTCTCAAGCTCATGGGCGCGTCGATGCTGCTGGCGGGCGTCAATGCCTGCACGCGGCAGCCGGAGGAGAAAATTTTTCCGTATGTGAAACCGCCGGAACAGCTTGTCGGCGGCAGGCCGCTTTATTTTGCCACGGCCAATGTGCGCAACGGTTATGCCTGTGGCGTGCTCGTCGAAAGCCATGAAGGTCGCCCCACCAAAGTCGAAGGCAATCCCGAGCATCCAGCGAGCCTCGGCGCGACCGATGTTTTCAGTCAAGCCTCGGTGCTCACGCTTTATGATCCGGATCGCTCGCAAACGGTGAAGCATCTGGGTGAGATTAATACGTGGGAAAATTTCGTTGCCACGTTCAGCACCGAGTTGGAAGGATTGAAGGCAAAGCGCGGCGAAGGTCTGCGCATTCTCACCGAGACCATCACCTCGCCGACACTCGCGCAGCAACTGCAAACGATACTCGCGGCGCTGCCGGCGGCAAAATGGCATCAATACGAACCAGCCAATCGCGACCACGCGCGCGAAGGTAGCCGGCTGGCCTTCGGCGAGTATGTGGAAACGCAGTATCGTTTCGACCGCGCCGAAATCATTCTCTCGCTCGATGCGGATTTTCTCGTCGACCTGCCGGGAAGTTTGCGTTACGCGCGCGAATTTACCGCGAAGCGGCGTGTGCATGACGGCAATAAAAAAATGAATCGCCTTTACGTGATGGAGAGCAGCCCCACACTCACCGGCACGATGGCGGATCACCGCCGCACGATGCGCGCGAGTGAAATTGAGAATTTTGCGCGTGCCATTGCAAAGGAAATTGGCGTTAGCGTCGAGAGTAATCAAGCCGACGAATGGATTTCCGCCGTGGCGCGCGATTTGAAAAACCATCGCGGCGCGAGCCTCGTGATTGCTGGCGAACAACAGCCGCCGTTTGTGCATGCGCTGGCGCACGCGATGAATCACGCGTTGGGAAATGCCGGCAACACGGTGATCTACACTGATTCCGTCGAGGCGCAGCCGGTGAATCAAACCGAATCGCTGCGCGAGTTGGCAGCGGATATGGACGCGGGCAAAGTTGAGATGCTGCTCATGCTCGGCGGCAATCCGGTTTTTAATGCGCCGGCGGATTTGAATTTCACCGAAAAAGTTTCCAAAGTCAAAACGCGTATTCACCTTAGTCTGTATGATGATGAAACTTCGGAAATCTGTCACTGGCACATTCCCGAAACGCATGCACTGGAGAACTGGAGCGATGCACGCGCCTTTGATGGCACCGCAACAATTATCCAACCGTTGATTGCGCCGCTTTATGGCGGCAAATCCGCGCACGAAGTGCTCGCCATTTTCACCGGACAGACCGGACGTTCCAGCCACGATCTCGTGCGCGATTATTGGAAGGCGCAAAGAAAGTCTCCTGATTTTGAAAAATTTTGGCAAACCTCGCTGCACGATGGTTTGATCGCGGGAACGGCTTTTTCACCGAAAAGTGTTGTGGTGAATTTGCGGTCGTCGGCAGTTCAAAGTCCGAAGTCCGATGCCGATGTTGAAATTATTTTTCGAGCTGATTCGCACATCGGCGATGGCCGCTATGCCAACAATGGCTGGCTGCAGGAATTGCCGAGACCGTTCACAAAACTCACGTGGGACAACGCCGCGCTAATCAGTCCCAAAATGGCGGAGCGCCTGAATCTCGCGAACGAAGACGTCGTCGAGTTGAAATACAACGGCCGCGCGGTGAACGCGCCGGTATGGATTTCGCCGGGGCATCCCGATTATTCTGTTACGGTTCATTACGGCCACGGCCGCACGCGCGCCGGAAAATTAGGAACGGCAACCGGCTTCAATGCATACGCGCTACGAACTTCTGAAGCGGCGTGGTTTGGCAACGGCGTCGAGATCAACAAAACCGGAAAAAAATATGCACTCGCGGTGACGCAAACGCATCACAGCATGGAGAACCGCCACCTCGTGCGCGCCGGAACGTTGGCAGAGTTTAAACAGCATCCGGATTTCGTGCATGAAATGGAAGAAGAATTTCCGCGCGAGTTGACGCTTTATCCTGAACACAAGTATGAAAGCTATTTGTGGGGCATGGCCGTTGATCTCAACTCGTGCATCGGCTGCAATGCTTGCACCGTGGCGTGCCAGTCTGAAAATAATATCGCCGTGGTCGGCAAAGAGCAAGTTCGTTTGAGCCGCGAGATGCACTGGATTCGCGTCGATCATTATTTTGAAGGCGATCTCGATCATCCCGACAGCTACCATCAGCCGGTGATGTGCATGCACTGCGAGATGGCGCCGTGCGAGCCGGTGTGTCCGGTCGGCGCGACGGTACACGGCGACGAAGGCTTGAATGAGATGGTGTACAATCGCTGCATTGGCACGCGTTATTGCTCCAACAACTGCCCGTATAAAGTGCGGCGCTTCAATTTCCTTTTATATTCGGATTTTGAGACGCCAAGTCTAAAGATGCAGCGCAATCCCGACGTGACGGTGCGTTCGCGTGGCGTGATGGAGAAGTGCACGTATTGCGTGCAACGCATCAACGAAGCGCGCATCACCGCGAAGAAAGAAGATCGCCCCATTCGCGACGGCGAGATCGTGACTGCGTGCCAGCAAGTTTGCCCGACACAGGCGATTGCGTTCGGCGATATGAACGATCCGAACAGCGAAGTCTCGCGGTTGAAAGCGAGCAAATTGAATTACGGCCTGCTCACGCATTTGAACACGCGCCCGCACACGACGTATTTGGCGAAATTGCGCAATCCGAATCCGGAGCTGGATGAGAAAGTTTAGCTGAAGAATATGAAAGCCGCATGCCAAGACACAAAGATCATGCAAAAGAGGTAGGCAGAATTATTTTGCCATAGTGTTTTTATCATTTGAATGAAAGATTTTATTTGTAAATTCGATGCAAACGCAAACGCCGATCCATTTTAAAAACGTCATCGACGAAGTGCCGGTGCTGGAGCCGGGCCATACATATGGCACGGTCACGGATAAAATCAGCACGATGGTGCTCACGCGCAAGACGCCGCGTGGTTGGTTCATCGGCCTCGGCATTTCGATGGCCGTCGTCACGGTTTTGTTGAGCGCCGTCGGTTATTTGTTGCTGCGCGGCGTCGGCATTTGGGGCATCAACATTCCGGTCGGGTGGGGCTTCGCTATTATCAATTTGGTTTGGTGGATCGGCATCGGTCACGCCGGCACGTTAATCTCGGCGATCTTGCTGCTTTTTCGCCAAAGCTGGCGCACCTCGATCAACCGTTTTGCCGAAGCGATGACGCTTTTTGCGGTAGCCTGCGCCGGTATCTTTCCGGCGATTCACGTCGGGCGCCCGTGGCTGGCTTATTGGCTCGTGCCATATCCGAATACGATGTCACTGTGGCCGCAAACGCGCAGCCCGCTGGATTGGGATGCGTTTGCGATTGCAACGTATGCTTCGGTGTCAGCATTGTTTTGGTACGTGGGGTTGGTGCCGGATTTGGCGACGTTGCGCGATCGCACGCATAATCGGTGGCTGCAAAAAATTTACGGCTTGTTGGCCATGGGCTGGCGCGGCTCCGCGGTGCATTGGTCGCGTTATGAAACTACGTACTTGCTGCTCGCTGGTTTGGCAACGCCGTTGGTGCTTTCGGTGCACACGGTGATCAGCTTCGATTTCGCGATGTCGATCATTCCGGGCTGGCATGCAACGATCTTTCCGCCATACTTTGTGGCGGGCGCGATTTACGCGGGTTTTGCGATGGTGTTGATTCTTGCAATTCCTTTGCGAAAAATTTACGGACTGGAAGATTTTATCACGATGCGCCATTTGCGCAACATGGCGAAGATTATGCTCGCCACGGGTTTGATCGTCGTCTATGGCTACGCGATGGAGGCGTTCGGTGCATGGTACAGCGCCAACAAATACGAGCAGTACATGATGCTGAACCGGATGACCGGCCCGTACGCGCCGGCTTACTGGGCGCTGATTTTTTGCAATCTCGTCGTGCCGCAGCTTTTGTGGTTTGACCGTTTTCAAAACAGCGTGCCGTGGCTCTTGTTTATTTCGATCATCGTCAGCATTGGCATGTGGCTCGAACGTTTCGTCATTGTGGTCACGAGCTTGCATCGCGATTTCTTGCCCTCGTCGTGGGACATGTATTATCCGACGGTGTGGGACTGGGCGACGTTCATCGGCACCCTCGGCCTCTTTTTCGCGCTGATCTTCATCTTCGTGCGCGTCCTGCCGGCGATTTCGATTTTTGAAATGCGCACGCTGGTGCCGGCGGAGGGCGAGGAAAGAAAATAGAAAATTAATGATAGAGAGTCGAAGATTGACGTTCAAATGAGATAAGCATCAATCATCTACCCTCGACTGAGATATCAGTATGAAAACAAAACAAGAGTCTCATATCTACGGCCTTATGGCCGA
>CAYZFF010000017.1:9406-30856 GCA_964477305.1 uncultured Cytophagia bacterium | reverse complement strand
CTTGCGCTGGTTCATGGAGCCGAACCATTTGGTGGCGATTGGCGAGGCGAGGTGAGTAAACAAGTAAAACGTCATCCATAATAAATAGTCTTCATTTCGTATTATCCCGACCAGTATGTTAGCAAAAACGGCAAGGCCCGTCAAGTTGACTGCAGATCAACCAAACGGGCCTTTTGCGGTAGACAATGCTTACCGTGTGCAAAAAACTGCGAAGCTCAACTCATTCTTTTGCGCAGAAATGCGGGGACTTCATAATCATCCACCGATTGCGTTTCGACGACAACTTCTTCTTCATACGGGCGAATGATCGGCTCATGCGCGCCGTTGCCATTGTGCGCGTGACCGTTGCCGTTGACAGTTTTGCGCTGATACGTGGGAATATCCAGCTCCGTCAAGGTCGTATCAAAAAACCGCGTCGGTCGCGCCAAACGGCCGGTAACGGGAGCGCGGCCATTATTTTTGTGAAAGCCGGTCGCGATCACCGTCACGCGAATTTGATCACCCAAAGCTTTGTCGATCACCGCGCCGAAAATGATATTCGCCTCCGGGCCGGCGGCTTCACAGATCACGGTGGTGGCATCATTTACTTCATGCAGCGTCAGATCTTCGCCGCCGGTAATATTCACCAGCACGCCGAGCGCGCCGGAAATTGAAACATCCTCGAGCAGCGGACTGGAGATGGCGCGTTGCGCGGCTTGCAACGCACGCTCGTCGCCACTTGCTATGCCGGCGCCCATCAACGCATCGCCCATTTCCGACATCACCGTTTTGACGTCGGCAAAATCCAAATTCACCAAACCCGGCACCGAGATGAGATCCGAAATGCCTTTGGTGGCATGCAGCAAAACTTCATCGGCCTGCCGAAACGCTTCCAGCAGCGGCGTGCCTTTGGGCACCACCGAAAGCAGGCGTTGATTGGGAATCACGATCAACGTGTCAACACGTTCTTTCAAGGCGAGAATGCCTTCTTCGGCGCGCTTCGAACGTTTATTGCCCTCGAAGATAAACGGCTTCGTTACCACCCCAACCGTTAACGCGCCCAAGTCTTTGGCAATTTCGGCGATAACGGGGGCCGCGCCCGTGCCGGTACCACCGCCCATGCCGCAAGTCACAAAAACCATGTCGCTTTCACCCAGCACATCAGCGACGGCCTCGCGATCTTCTTCAATGGCTTTACGGCCGACCTCAGGATCAGCGCCGGCGCCGAGACCGCGCGTCGTCGTTTTGCCAATTTGCAAACGCACGGTTGATTTCGAAGTTTCCAAGGCCTGAATATCAGTGTTCATGGCAACAAAATCAACCCCGCGCAAACCGGCGTCAATCATGCGATTGACCGCATTACAACCGGCGCCGCCAACACCGACGACCTTAATGCGGGCCGCCAGTAAACTCGCTTCATCAAAATTGAGTCGAAGGTTCATGGTATGCTCCTCTTGCCTCCTACTCCCACTCTTACTTTTACTTTTACTCTGACTCTTACTTTTACTCGTACTCGCCTTTACGATATCAATGCGAGTAGGAGTAGGAGTGCGAGTAGGAGTATGAGCAAGAGTACGAGTATGAGTAAGAGTAGTTAAGGTTAGAGTCTTGGTTTATTGAAGAACCGTTACGCGCGTCCAACGCCGCCGAACCAGCGTTTCATGCGCTCCGCAATTTTATC
The DNA here is from genome assembly GCA_964477305.1 of uncultured Cytophagia bacterium. Taxonomy (GTDB): domain Bacteria; phylum Zhuqueibacterota; class Zhuqueibacteria; order Zhuqueibacterales; family Zhuqueibacteraceae; genus Zhuqueibacter. Next base: position 29,196 of record CAYZFF010000017.1, on the reverse strand, counting down.
AAATAAATGCGTCTCGCTTTCGGCGAGCAGGTGATTGGCCGTCGCTTTATTGTGAAATCCATACAGAATCAATCCGACGCCCGTGGCGTGATTGGGCTTGTACACTTCATCGGTCACCGATTTCACGCTGTTGGGCTTGCCAAGTTTGACCGGAATATTGAAAATTTCTTCAGCCAGATCAACCAACCCCGGCAGCATGGCGCAGCCGCCGGTGAGCACCGCGCCGGAAGTCATTAAATGCACGTAATCGGATTTTTTAATTTCGTTGAATGCGAGGCTGAGAATTTCTTCGGCGCGCGGCTGAATGATGTCAACCAGCACGTTGCGCGAGATTTTGCGCGGCACGCGGCCGCCGACGCCGGGCACGTCAAAAACTTCTTCGCGCTCATGTTCGAGATGAATCGCGCTGCCATGCGCGATTTTGATTGCCTCGGCTTGGTCCAACGGCGTGCGCAGACCGTGCGCCAGATCGTTGGTTACATTTCTGCCGCCGAGGCCGACGATCGCGGTGTGGCGAATGCAGCCTTCGTAAAACATCGCAATGTCGGTGGTGCCGCCGCCAATATCCAACACCGCCACGCCGAGATTCTTTTCGTCATCCGTCAGCGTCGAAAAACTTGACGCCAGCGGCTCGAGCACGAGATCATGCACGCCCATACCGGCGCGCTCGATGCAGCGGCAAATATTTTGCGCTGAGGTGACGGCCCCGGTGACGATATGCACCTCGGCTTCGAGACGCACGCCGCTCATGCCGACGGGATCATCGATGCCGCGTTGATCGTCGACGATGAACTCCTGCGGCAAAATATGAATAATTTCGCGATCAAACGGCAGCGCCACAGCCTTCGCCGCTTCGATGACACGGCGTTTGTCTTCGGGCGAAATGATATGATCTTCGCCGGAAACCGCAACGACGCCGCGACCGTTTACGCTGCGAATGTGATCGCCCGCGATGCCGGCGTAAACCGATTTGATCTCGACGCCGGCCATCCGTTCGGCTTCTTCTTTGGCGCGTAAAATCGATTGCACCGTGCGATCAAGATTGATCACGACGCCGCGGCGTAAACCTTCGGAGGGCGCATTGCCCATGCCGATAATCTTGATTTGATTATGCTCATCGACTTCGCCGATCAGCGCGCAAATTTTGGTGGTGCCGATATCGAGGGCACAAATATAATCAACGACCATGTTGACCTCCTTCTAATCTTACTCTTACTCCTACTCATTCTCTTGCTCCTGCCGCCTTTATAAAAAGCGAACAAGAGTAAGAGAATGAGTACAAGTAGGATTATTTAACTTTCTCTTGTCACAATTTGATTTTCGTACCTTAAATCAATGGTTAAAAATTTTCCCGAAGTTGGTTTGACATGCTGCAAAAAGATAAAGAGGCGCTCGCATTTTTCCATCCATTGATCTGCACCCAGATAAACCGGCACGCCGCCGTCCATCAGGTAAAAGGTGAGATGGCCTTTGGCATTAACATTCATTTCGGAAATGCCGTGATAAAGCATGGCATTATTGGAACGCAATTCCGTCAAAAATTCAATGACGCGCCGATTGGTATAGGCCAGCTCTTTGCTCTCACCATTTTTCGCAAAGGCGGCGCCGGAGAGGATTGGCGTATCGTAATTAAGCGGCACATTGGCGCGGCGATTCGATTGCAGGCGCGGCAAAATCACGCCTTCCGCATCAACTGGCCATAAGCCGGCGTGGTTAATCAACGCCAATGGCTGGCGCTCTACAACGGCAATGACAATGGTCGACGGAAAAACGCGTGAAATTTGCGCCTTCTGTACCAACGGCAGGGTTTCAACCCGTTTGGCAATCGGCGCAAACTCGACATCAAAAATAGATCGTGCCATGGGCACTTTCGCAGCGGCAATGACTTCGGAATCCGTCAATGCCTTACAGCCGGTGACGACGATTTTTTGCACGCGAAAACCGGCATCACGATTAACCCAATTGCCCAGATGCAAACCCGCCAGGGCGAACGTGGTGGAGAAGAAAAAAACTTTGCCGTATTTTTTAATCGCCATAATAAAACTCCGTTGTTCGTAGTTGCGCCTTCAGGCGCTTAATGCCCAACTCAAACAACAGCTTGATTAGTTTAACAACCGACTTCTTTCATTCACAAGGTCGACGCCTAAAGGCGTCGCTACAAACGTTCTTTTCTTCTATTTCAACAAAGCCATACAATTTGCAACAATCTCACTCGCCGCCTGTGGTCGCGCCATTTTTTTAGCTGCTGTCGCCATTTGTTGCCGCAATTCGGAATCTCCAGTCAATTCCTGAATATGGCCAAACAATTTTTCTGCGGTCAATTCTTTTTCAACGAGCAGGCGGCCGGCGCCGGCCTGTTCAAGCACGCGGGCGTTGAACGTTTGATGGTCAGCCGTGGCATAAGGAAACGGCACGAGCAGCGAGGGCAAACCATAATACGCTAATTCAAAGATCGTCGAGGCGCCGGCGCGGCAAAGGACAAAATCAGCCAGCGAAAATGCCGACGCCATATCATCAATGTACGGGACAATTTTAATCTGGCGAACTTTGCCGGCGCGCCGAACCACCTCGTCAAAATTTTGCGCACCGGTTGCCCACAACACTTGAAAATTTTCCAGCATCTGAACTCGCGGCAAGATTGCCAGCATCAGCTCGTTTATCTTTCTTGCGCCCTGGCTACCGCCAAAGGCCAGCAGCGTGGTGCGATCTTGTTGCAATTCCCATTTTTTTGCCGCGCTCTCGCGATTTTCATAATTAAAACTTGCCCGCACCGGATTACCGACGACGCGCAAATGCGTTTGCCGGCGGAAAAATTTTCGGCTCTCTGCAAAACTCAAAAATACCAAATCAGCGCGTTCGCCCCACCAGCGATTGACCAGCCCGGGAAAACTGTTTTGTTCCTGCACGGCAAATTTTCGCCGGCTCAACCACGCGGCCAGCAGTGCCGGCCCGCTGACATAACCGCCGGTGCCAATAATCAAATCCGGCTGGAATTGGCTAAACACTCGCAAGCACTGCCCAATACTTTTTAGGAGATAATACGGCACGAGCAAATTTCGCAACGTGAATTGGCGCAACAGGCCGCGCACCGGCACCAACTCCAAACGGTATCCCTGCTCGGGAAGAACGCGTGCTTCAATGCCGCGTTCCGTGCCAATAAAAACGCATTGAAAATTTTCCACGCGCCGCTGAAATTCCTCGGCAATCGCCATCGCCGGATACAGATGGCCGCCGGTGCCGCCTCCGGCGAAAACGACGCGCAATACTTTCATAATTTTTTCATTAAGGCTTCGACAAGCGTTCGACTGAGTGCTCATGCCGAAGTCTCAGCCGCAACGATTAAAACTTATCGTTTGCGTTCTCTAAACCACTTGACACTGGTGACCGGGATCATGTTCACGCGATTCTTGCTCGCGGCGTGGCCGCCGGTGAATTGCGAAATATTCAATAACACGCCGATTCCGAACAAGTTCATCATCAACGCCGAGCCACCATAACTAATGAACGGTAATGGAATACCGGTGGTCGGCAAAGTATGAGTGACAACGCCAGCATTGACCAACGCATACAAACCGATAGCGGAGGTGATGCCAATCGCTGCCAGCTTGCCGGCGCGATCCGCCACCCGGTGCGCAATGTGAAAACCGCGCCAGATGATAATAAAGAACATGAGAATCACCGCCAGCGTACCGATCAAACCAAGCTCTTCACCGATAATTGCCATGATAAAATCGGTAAACGGGTCGGGCAGAAAAAGCAACTTCTGTTTGCTCTGACCGAGACCGACGCCAAATAAGCCGCCATTTCCCAACGAGATCAGCGATTGGCGCACTTGCCATGCCGGCTCGGCATCGCCAAACATCGAGGCCAAAAAGGACTCGACGCGGCCGCGCTGATAGGCGACGCGCCACAGCATCGAAACGGCAGTGAGGGCCGCGCCAAAAAGTAGAAAGAACAGATGGCCGAGTTTCGCGCCGGCGATAAACAACATAATGAAGGCAATGGTGGCAATCGATAACGCTGTGCCCAAGTCCGGCTCCAGCGCGACACCCAACACGACGGCGCCGATGAGAATCAATTGCGGCAAAAGCCCGTCAACAAAATTTTCCGGATCGAGTTCGGGTTTGGTTAAATTGCCGGCCAGGTAAAAAATCAGCGCATATTTGGCAAAATCCGACGGTTGAAATTGCATCGGGCCGAGCATGATCCAGCGCCGCGAACCACGAATCATCCAGCTTTCCGGCGCGAACAGCAGAAACACCAACAACGCCAGCGCCAGCCAGTACGCCGGCGGCGAATATAACAAGACGCGATGATAATCCACGCGAATCAGGCAGAACATGACCACCAAGGCGATGAGCACGCGCACAAATTGCCGCTTGAGAAAGAACGCGCTATCTTCATATAACCGCTCGGCGCGAATCGAGCTGGCCGTGTAAATAAAAAAAATACTAAAGAGCAGCAACACCATGACGGTGGTGAGTAAAGTCAAATCGATCTCCGCAAGCTGGAGTCGTTTAGCCGGCGATGATTTCAGGTCTTTGATGGACATTAAAAAAATTCAGCTTCCTCAGATAAGCTGGATACGAAACAGTTTTGTCAATAAAAATTTTCATCGCGCGATGACTTTACTATGCACTCTTTATTATGATTGACCGGTCACTTAAAGTGACCGGTCAATATGATCACCATTACCCAAAGTTTTTTACAAACCCAGACGCTGAAGCGTCGGGTTTATGCCTAACGAATCTTGAAAGTGCTCAAACTTAACAATGCCAGCAGAATGCCGATGATCCAAAAGCGCACGACGACTTGCGGCTCGCTCCAGCCCTTCAATTCAAAGTGATGATGCAGCGGCGCCATGCGAAAAATGCGTTTGCCGCCGGTGCGCTTGAAATACCAGACTTGAATAATCACCGACAAAGTTTCGGCGACAAAGACGCCGCCGATGATAATAAGCAGCAATTCTTTTTTCAGCAGAATGGCGAGCGCGCCTAACGCGCTGCCCAGCGCCAACGATCCGGTATCACCCATAAAAACCTGCGCCGGATGCGCGTTGAACCACAAGAAGCCTAGCGCCGCGCCGCTCAACGCCGCGCAAAAAATGGTTAACTCTCCGGCGCCCTGCAAGAAAGGGATATCCAAATAACTGCTGAAATCGGTGCGGCCGGAAACATAACTGATCACTCCCCACACCGTCGCTGAAATAGCAACCAAGCCCACCGCCAATCCATCCAGGCCGTCCGTCAGATTCACCGAATTACTCGTGGCTGTAATGATAAACACCACCACCAAAATATACGGAATGCAATTGAACGGATAACTTAAATGCAAGCCGAAGTCCAGTTGATAATTTTTGACAAACGGAATCGTGGTGAATGTTGACACGTCTTTAAACTGCGGCGCAAAAAAAATGATCGCACCGAGCACAAGCCCGAACGAAACCTGCCCGACAATTTTGTAACGACCATACAAACCTTTTGGCAATTTCTTAATGACTTTCAAATAATCGTCGATGAATCCTACGACCCCCATCCAGATCGTTGCCAAAAGCACCAAGGCCACATAAATTTTCGCTTGCGCCCACAGTAAGGTCGGCACAATCGTCGCCGCCAGAATAATCAAACCGCCCATGGTGGGCGTGCCCTGCTTTTTTAAATGCGTTTGCGGGCCTTCTTTGCGCACTTCCTGGCCAATTTGTTTATCGCGCAGCAACCGAATAATCCGCGGCCCGACAAAAAAACTAATGAGCAGCGCCGTAATCGCTGCAAACGCGGCGCGAAAAGAAATATACTGGAACAGATTAAAGCCGGAGACATATTTGTGTAACGGGTACAGCAGATAGTAGAGCATGTCAATTCCTTTTTCCATGCTCTTACCCTTACGCATACTCTTTCTCTTACTCTTTCTCAGATTTAAAATCGAGTATGAGTACGAGTATGAATTCGAGTAAGAGAATCAGGATATATCACCGGGCAACTGTTCAATAACCTCTTCCATCGCCATGCTGCGACTACCTTTCAGCAAAATTACATCGCCGGGGCGAACGGAGCGGCGCACTTCTTCGCTGAGGCTTTTTTTGTTTTCAAAATGTTCTGCCCACTTCGTTGTCCCAATGGCCTGCACAAGATGCAGCATGCGCGGGCCGTATGCAAAAACAGCGTCGATGGGGAGTTGGCTTATCAGAGCGCCAATCTCTGCATGTGCAGTCGGCGCGGCTTCGCCAAGCTCGAGCATGTCACCTAAAACCGCGAGACGATGGCCGCCGCTATGAATCGGCAGCGTCGCTAAAAATTGCAAGGCGGCACTCATCGATTCGGGATTGGCATTATAGGCATCGTTGATGATCGTTACCGTGCCACGTTTGAAAACCTGCATTCGTTTTGCTGCCGGCAGCGTGCCAGCCAGCGCCGTGCAAATCTGCTCCGGCGCAATGCCGAAAAATTCGCCGACGGCAACAGCCGCGAGCGCATTAATGGCATTGTGCATACCGGGAATCGCCAGCGCAATACGCTCATTTTTCCATGTGAGCGTGACACACCCGTTTTCATCCACGCCGGCGATTTTTCCCTGCACTTGTGCGGCGTTATGCAAACCATACGAGATGGCTTTCGTGCCAGAAGGTAAAACCGTTTTTAATTTCGGATCGTCGGCATTCAAAAATACAATGCCATCACGACGGCGCAGATACTCGAAAAGCTCGCCTTTGGCGCGGGCAACGCCGTCAAGCGTTTTAAAAAACTCGATATGGGCGCGGCCAACATTGGTGATCAAACCCAAGTTCGGCGCGGCAATTTCGCAGAGTCGCGCGATTTCGCCGTAATGGTTCATGCCCATTTCAACCACGGCTACCTCATGGCTGTGTTGTAAACCCACCAAAGTCAGCGGCACACCGATATGGTTGTTCAAATTCCCCGTCGTTTTGAGCACAAATTTATTTTGCGCTAACACCCTGGCGACCATTTCTTTGGTTGTGGTTTTTCCGTTGCTGCCGGTAATTGCAATCGCCGTTTTTCCCCAACGCCGCCGCAGCACTTGTCCAATTTGTTGCAACGCCTGCAAACTATCTTCGACAACAATAAAATTTCCGGCGAGGCTGGTTTGCGATTCAAACCAACTCTTTTCAACAACGGCGGCCAGCGCGCCGGTTGCCAAAATTTGGTTAGCGAATTGATGGCCATCAAATTTCTCGCCGCGTAAGGCAACAAAAATCTCACCGGTCTGGCATTGCCGCGAATCCGTGGAAATTCCGGCTGGGCGCTGTGGGAGTCGTGCCGCGTCACCAACGTAACGCGCAACCTGACCACAGGCCTGTTGCACTTCGCCGAGCGTTAGAATAAGCGCCATCTGGTTGCTCGTTTCTGGTTGCTTGTTGCTCTTTGCTTGCGATTATCTGTAACCAGCAACAAGTTTCAATGCACCACCGCCGCCCGAATCGATGGCACCGTAGCTTGACATTCAATTTCACAGCGCATACCCGGGGCGACGTGGGCGCCAGCGCCAGGATATTGCCGGACGACACGACCGTTGCCTCGAATTGTCACGTCGAGATTGAGTCGCGTGATTTTTTGCAAGGCCTCGCGCGCTGCCAGTCCAACAAGGTTGGGCATTTTAGCTGCCGAGGTAACAGCAGATTTTTCGATTTCAAATAAATTGAGCGTGATCGTCGCATGTGGCTCGACGCGTTCGCCGGGCGCGGGGTTTTGTTCCACAACAAAATCGCCTTTGCCTTCACGCTCGACATCAAGCCCGAGTTTTTCCAAAATTGCGGCGCTGATGGCAGCCGAGCGGCCGGTAACATCCGGCACAACCACCATGCGCGTATCCGTCATTGGCATATCGGTTATTTCCTCCGCCTCGTTTGGGGTTTCCTTTCCAGACGTCGTGTTGATTATGCGTTGCGCCATTTTTTTGAATGTGGGCGCGGCTACGTAACCTCCCCAGTAAGTCGTGCGCGGGTTTTCCAATAGAACAAAAATCAGATAGCGCGGCGCATTGGCCGGCCAGAAGCCGACGAACGAAGCAATGTAATCGTTGCGGGCGTAACCGCGTCCGGCGGTCAACGGTTTATGCGCGGTGCCGGTTTTGCCTGCGACGCGCATATGCGGAATCGCCGCATTTTTCGCCGTGCCGTGTTCGCCGAGCACGCCTTCCAATAAATTCGCCAGCAACTGCGCCGTCGGTTTCGATACAGCGCGGCGCACCACTTCGGTCTCGCCAAACTTCCGAACTTCACCGGTCGGCTCGATCCAACCGGATAATATTCTCGGCTTCAACAGCAGGCCGCCATTGGCCAACGCGCCGTAAGCCATTGCCATTTGCAGCGGCGTCACGGCGACTTCATAACCCTGCGCCATCGCGGCGAGTGAGAATCCCGACCACTCCACCGGGTTTTTCAAAATGCCGTTTACTTCGCCATCCAACTCCAAACCGGTACTCATGCCGAAGCCAAAATCGCGGGCGTATTGAAAAAATTTTTCTTTGCCGAGTAATTTTGCCAGTTTAAAGGCGCCGATGTTGCTCGAAACCGCCACCACTTCGCGCATCGGAATTTTGCCGTGTGGCTCATGATCGCGGATGGTTTCGCCGGCAACTTTGAAGACGCCGTTTTCGCAAAAGATGACGTCTTCCGGCTTAACTTTTTTCTCTTGCAAAACACCGGAGAAGGTAACGAGCTTAAACGTCGAGCCCGGTTCAATAAGATCGGTGATCGCGCGATTGCGGCGCGCGTTATCCGAATACAGCGACGGCGAGTTCGGATTAAAACTTGGCTCGTTGGCCATCGCCAATACTTCGCCCGTGCTGGGATCGGTCACGATGGCAATGCCGGCGCTCGCGTCAAACTGATTAATGGCGGCACGCAGCTCCTCATGGGCAATGGTTTGAATAATGTAATCAATTGTCAGCAACAACGCTTTGCCATTAAGGGGCGGCAGGTCGGGCGTGCTCACTTCGGGCATCGAATTGCCAATCGCATCGCGCTGAATCACTTTGCGGCCCGCGACGCCGCGCAAGAGAGAATCACAGACCATTTCGATTCCAGCAATGCCGCGATTATCAACATCCGTAAAGCCGATCACATGGGCGGCGCTCTCATCATGCGGATAACGGCGGCGCGAGTCTTTTTCCAAGCGCACGCCGGGTAATTTTAGGGCCTTGATTTTTTGCGCTGGCTCGGGATCGATACGGCGCCGCAACCAGACGAAATTACGGTCGCCATCCATTTTCTCGCGCAGCGCTGCGGCGGATTCGTTCAGCAACGGCGCCAACTTTTCGGCATAAGCCGTGCGGCTTTTCACCTGGCGCAACTCCACGCCCACCGAAACGCTCGCCTCATTGACGGCGAGAATATTTTGATGCCGATCATAAATGGCGCCGCGTTGCGCCGGCAGCGGTATCGTCGCTTGATGCTGCACTTTGGCGAGATGTTGATATTTTTCGCGTTGCCAAACCTGAATATACATCAACCGCAAAACAATGACGGCGCCGAAACATAGAAAGAAAATCTCGAGCGTCAGCATCCGCCAATCACGGCTGCCGGCCTTTGACTTTGAATCTGCGGGCTTGCGCGAGGCAAGCAGAGTTCTCATTGTTTTCGGTGTCGCCATCTAATTTGAAAATTATTAAAAATCCATTTCAGCGCCAGGCCGCGAAATAAAAACGCTTATTCATCCGCAACGATAATCGCCTGTTGCGGCACGGCAACGAGACCGAGCCGCTGCGTGGCGAGACGCGAGATGCGTCCATAGCCCGCGAGTTGCTCAACTTCATTTTTCAATTTGATATTATGATCCGCCAGTTGATTGCGTTGCGTTTCCAGCCGCGAGATCGTCGTCGCCAATTCACGAACTTTGACGCGTTCCCAAATCAAAATCAAACCGAAAAACAAGAACACCGAAAAGGGAAACAAAACGACAAGACTGCGTTTGATCGCCGCGGCGTTAAAATCGGGGATTGACGAAGCTCGTCCCGATTTTGCCGAAGACCTTTTGGGTTTGTGCGCGCTGCGGGAAGCCGGTTTGGGCTTAACAGCTACAGGCGCGCTACGAACTGGCGACGCCATTGCTTTAGAAGGCATCGGTGAAATTTTCGGAATTCGCTTGTTCATCTTTTTTGTGCGGCGCGCAGTCGCGCGCTTCGCGAGCGGGGGTTAAAACTGATTTCTTGAGCGTCCGGCGTTACTGGCTTGCCGGTGAGCAAGCGCAATTGCGATTGTTTTCCGCAAACACAAATCGGAAATTCCGGCGGACAGGTACAACCCTTTTCGTGCAATTTCAAAAACTGTTTGACGATACGATCTTCCAGCGAGTGATAGCTGATCACCACCAACCGGCCGCCGGGGCGCAACAACGGCAGAGCGCTTTCCAAAAACTCCTGCAACGCGGCCAACTCTTCATTCACCGCGATGCGCAGCGCCTGGAAAATGCGCGCCAGCGATTTGACCCGCTGCGGGCCTTTCACAATATTTTCGATAACCTGCCGTAAATCACTGGTCCGTTGCAGCGGCCGTTGCGCGCGCTGCCGGACGATGGCGCGGGCAATCGGCCCGGCCCAATTCTCCTCGCCATAATCACGAAAAATTCTTTTTAATTCCTCCGGCGCTGCGGTGGCGAGTAAATCAGCGGCGGTGCCAGACAGACTGGGATTCATCCTCATATCCAACGGCCCGTCTTCCATGTAGCTAAATCCGCGTTCCGGCCGATCAATCTGTCTGGAACTCACACCGAGATCCGCCAAAATTCCATCCACCCCGGTCACGCCAAGAGATCCCAAAAGAGGTGTCAATGAACGAAAGTTTCCGTGAATAAATTCGCAACGCGAGGCCAGGTTTTGCAAACGGGCGCGGGCCGCGACCAACGCTTCCGCGTCGGCATCGAGGCCGATCACCCGCAACTCTGCTCCTCCCTTCGCGAGCAGAGCCGCGGTGTGTCCGCCGCCGCCGAGTGTCGCGTCCACGATGACTTGCGCACTATCGGTCAGCAAGAACGCGAGCACCGGCGCAACTAAAACCGGCGCGTGATAAGAGGTGGCAAATTCATTCACAATCTCACCTGCTCGCATAGCGCAGGGCGCATAGACAGGCCATGCGCTATGCACCCTGCGCTATGCTCTTTGCATTCTCTGCGCTCGGCGTTTTTCCCTCCGCACTCCGTCCTGCCATCACAAACTGATCATTCGTCTCCGGATTCCAAAGATCAAAAAAATCACCCATCCCAACATAGCGAACTTCCTTTTGAATTTGCGCGGTTTCCAAAAAGTCCGTGGGAATATTGACGCGACCCTGCGCATCAAGACGAAGCTGCTGACATGACGCCAGAATATTTTGCATGTGATAGATGCCCTCTTCACTCTCTTCGTTAAATTGCGAAGCCATTGGCAGGATTTTGTCGCGGAAATAAGTGGCGGGGTAAGCCCGAATAAAACGTGCATTCGGCTTTTCGAAGAGTCGCAACACCAGCGTCTGCATATCACGCAGTTGCATGATTTCCCGAATTTTTGCCGGGATCGCCGTACGGCCTTTATCATCCAATGTCAAATGATAGCGGCCATAAAATTTTGGAATCGCTTCGCCTATGTCTACCACGGCCTTTTTCCTTACAGGCGTTACCTAGGTAGTGATGAAATCCCAAATTCTCCCACTATTCACTACTTTTCACCACTTTTATCCATATAATACCCTTTTTCGTATTTAAAGTCAAGTATTTTTTTCAGTTTTTGTGATTTACTTTGGTGTAAACTATTTAAAATATTTTATATGTTTTTATGTTCACCATTATATTTGAAATAAAAATCTTTTCTCAGTTCAAAAGCATACTTTTGTTCCCCTTAAAATGAAAACCCACAGAAGAAACCTTCATGTGGGTTTGCAAATTCTTTCAAGTATCAAGCTGCAATTCTATATCATCAACCACAAACTAAAACCTGCGGCAAAACGATTTATCGAAATTTCATTTCGCCATTAAATTATCTTGTCGCAATTTTTTAGTTTTATTTATTCTTCATCTTTCAGCCGCGACCGTTGGTGGCCTTTTCAACACGTGACATTTGACTTTGAATTTCCGCTGTATCTCATCTGAAAAATTTCGCGCGCGATCACGGTCTGCAAAATCGCCGACTAAAACTTTATAGAGAATTTTGCGGCCCTTCGGTTCTTCTTTGATGGCGGTGGGATATCCCGCTTTTGAAAAAATCGCCTGCTGATTTATTGCTTTCTGGCGATGATCAAAAGACCCGACTTCCACGGTGTAAAGACCTGGCACTTTGGGTGAAGCCGGCGCCGCCGTTAGCTTCTTATCTTTGTTTTCGTGCACCGGTGTTTGCAATTTTCCTAAATCTTCCGCGGCAAATTTGGCGATCCAGGTGCCGGGGTATTTTTCCAAACAGCGCGATAATTCTTCCCGCGCTTGCGGTAACGTTCCGATGATCAACAGCGATTTGGCGGCGTAATAACTTGCCTCCGAAGCCAACCGCGAACGCGGATATTGCTCCATCAAGCTGGAAAAATATTGTCGCGCGCGATTATAGGTGCCCTCCGCGAAATGATATTGCCCCAACCGAAACAATGCGCGCTCGGCGTAAATCGTGCCGCGAAACCGTGTGGCGACGTCTTGAAAAAGTTTGTTTGCCGTCTCTCCGTCATTTTCCAGCATTGCATGAAAATAAGCCGCTACCGCCGAATTAGGGTACTGGCGATATGCTTGCTCAATGCGCATTCGTGCCGTGGCCAATTCCTGGCGCTCCAGCAGCGCTAAAATCTCATCTTCAGAAATCTGGCCGCAAACGGCAAAAGCCAGCAAGCCGTTTATCGCTGCCGCAATCATGCCAATTCGTTCCATCTCCATCCACCACAACGTTGGTCAAAAAACTTTTTGGGGGAAATAAAAAACTTTAGGCGGGAAACTTCAAAAACAGTTGCGGCGTTCTGAGGAAACATAGTGCAACCGTCTAAAAAATTCATCAAATGCAACCCATCCATTTGCGAGTAATTCGACGGGTTAATCGAATACAGATTAACCCGTCGCTTGCTCACAACATTATGCCTACGGCTCGGCAACCACAGCTTCCGTTGCAGACATCGCCACCGGCATTTCCAGCGCCGGCTTGGATTCGTTCAACGCAACTTCATCTGCAGCCGCCAGTTCTTCCGGCGTTAATTTTACTTCGGGAACGCCGGCTTCACCAGGCTTGCCTTTGCCTTTTTTCTTCTTTCCGCCTTCGCCTTGCGGTTCTTTGGCTAATTTCTCGGAAAGAATAATCTTCTTATTTTCCTTATTGAACTCGATCACGACCAACTCGAGATCATCGCCGACGGCATAGCCGTCCGCGGGTTTCGCAAGATTAGCTTTGGCGAGATGCGACAGGGGCACAAAACCATCCACCATCGACGGCAGTTCGACGATCACACCTTTGTCGATCATCCGCAACACTTTGCCGCCGGTTTTGGTATGGACTTTATACGCATCTTCAAACTCATCCCACGGATTGTCTTTCGTCTGTTTGTAGCCGAGCGAGATGCGGCGATTGCCTTTATCGACGTTCAACACAATCACGTCGATCTCTTCCGCTTTCTTCACCACTTCGCCCGGATGACGAATCTTCTTGGTCCACGACAGATCGGAGATGTGAATCAAGCCATCGATGCCTTCTTCCAACTCGACGAACGCGCCGAAATTGGTCAGATTGCGCACGATGCCTTTTTGCCGCGAGTTGATCGGATACTTCAACTCAATGCCGTCCCACGGATCGGGTTCGAGCTGCTTGAGACCAAGCGAAATTTTACGTTCTTCCAGATCAATACTAAGTACTTTAGCGTCGACCATTTCGCCGACGGAGAGAATTTTGCTCGGGTGACGAATGTGCTGCGTCCAGCTCATCTCAGAGATGTGAATCAGGCCTTCGACGCCCTTCTCCAATTCGACAAACGCGCCGTAATCGGAAATGCTCACCACTTTGCCGCGAATCGTGGCCGCGACCGGATACTTCTTGTCGACTTCGATCCACGGATGCGGCATCAATTGCTTCAGGCCCAGCGAAATCCGGTCTTTGGCTTCGTTGAAATCCAAAACCATGACTTTGATCTTCTGATCGAGCTGCACGGTCTCGGAAGGATGGTTGACCCGGCCCCACGAAAGATCGTTGATATGCAAGAGGCCGTCAACGCCACCCAGATCAATGAAGACGCCGAAGTCGGTGATGTTCTTGACCGTGCCTTCGAGCACCTGATTTTTCGCGAGGTTGGCAAGAATGCGCTGGCGCTGCTCGGACATCTGCTCTTCGACGAGCACGCGATGCGAGACCACGATATTTTTGCGCAGCTCATTGACTTTGACGACTTTGAAATCCATCATTTTGCCGATGAAAATATCAAAGTCGCGAATCGGTTTGACGTCAATTTGCGAACCCGGCAAAAAGGCATCAATACCCATCAAATCCACGACGATACCGCCTTTGATGCGGCGCGTGCATTTGCCGGAGATAATCTCACCGGTGGTATGGGCGTTGAGCACGCGTTCCCACACGCGCAGGAAATCGGCTTTCTTCTTCGAGAGCACAAGCTGGCCCTCTTTGTCTTCGACATTGTCGAGAAAAACTTCAATGTCGTCGCCGATTCTGATGGCCTTCGGATCGGAAAATTCGTCGAGCGGAATGACGCCCTCGCTCTTAAAACCAATATCGATCGCCACTTCTTTCTCGTTGATCGCCGAAATTTTTCCGGTGACCAACTGGCCTTCAACAAATTCCGAGAGCGTGTCTTCATAAAGCCGCTGAAAATTCGACAGATCTTCATCGGAATATTCCTGTGCTTCTGTCACCTCTTCCAGGCTCACAACCTTTACTGCACTAAGACGACTGTTAGCAAGAGAGGCCTTCTTGGCGAGTACATCACCTCCAATCTGAGGGGTATGACCCACGCTGGTTTCCGCGGAAGCGGATGTTAATTGATCTGGTTGAAACATGGTTAAGTTAAACCTCCTACGGGGTTATTTATAAGCCCTCGCGCGGCATGCGCGAGAACACGAGTCCTGCGCTTTCCTTTTGCATGTTAAAAAAGGAAACGCGGGATTATCGCCACAGAGATTGTCGATGCCGCAAAACCGCTTACGGCCTTCGCAATTTTTTTTCCAGTTCGCGCACAATGAAATCGACCTGTTGGTCAATCGTCATCTGCGTCGTATCGAGTAAAACGGCATCTGCCGCGCGCATCAACGGGGCGTGCTTGCGGCTGGTGTCTTTCTCATCCCGCTCGGCAATTTCAGCTTTGAGCGTCGCGAAATCACGCGTGATGTCCATCGCCGCCAATTCCTCCTGCCGCCGCCGGGCGCGCGCTTCCAACGACGCCTGCATAAAAATTTTCAAATCCGCGTCGGGAAAAACCACGGTGCCGATGTCGCGGCCTTCCATCACTACGCCGCCGTTGCGGCCGATGGTGCGTTGTTTTTCCACCATAATAGCGCGCACTTGCGGATTCGCCGCCACCGGCGCCACCGCGTTGGTCACGCGCGGCTCGCGAATCATCTTCGTGACCTCGCGACCGTCCAGCCAGATGCGGTTTTTATCTTCATGCGGCTGTAATTCAATCTGGGTCGTTTCTGCCAGTTGTAAAATGGCGCCGGTATCTTCTAGCGCCATGCCGGCATCTAAAACTTTGAGCGTTAACGCTCGATAAAACGCGCCGGTATCCAAATAAGTGTAGCCGAGCCGCTTGGCCACCAATCGCGCGGTTGTACTTTTGCCAGAGCCAGCCGGACCGTCAATTGCAATAATTAATCTTCGTTCGCGCACAGATCGCTCTTCCAACCTTTAACCTCAGTCCAATCTCTCTTCCCAAGCTACCCGTCTGCGTTGGCAGCATTCGCGGTGGTGCCAACGGCCTTGCCAAACTTCAATTGCCTGGCGATCCTTCGCCCAAAAGTCCGACCACTGTTTTTAATTGCATAATCTCTTTATCCGTCAAATACCGCCACGAACCGAGCTGCAATTTTCCCAACAGCAACGGCCCGGTTTGAATGCGCTGCAAGGCTTTAACGCGATAACCGAGCGCTATAAACATTTTTCGCACCTGCCGGTTGCGCCCTTCAAAAATCGTGACTTCACAGAGCCGTTGTTCTTTCAAATTCGGAAACTTCAACTCACCGCGCACGCGATGCGTTTCATCAATCACCACCCCGTCGCGAAACCGCTGCACATCGGAGGTGCGCAAAACTTCATTGAGCAGAACACGATAAATTTTTGGTACTTTGAAGCGCGGATGTGTCAAGCGGTACGTCAGCTCACCATCGTTCGTCAGGAGCAGCAAGCCTTCGCTTTCCTGATCCAGACGGCCAACCGGAAAAATCCGCACTGGCTGATTCACCAGATTAAAAACCGTTTTCCGCCCGGCTTCATCCTTCGCCGTGGTAACATAGCCCGCGGGTTTATTCAGCATCACGTAAGTCGGCACCATCACCGGTCGGACAGTGTCACCTCGCACCACCACTTCATCGCGGCTCAAATCCACCTGCGTGGCCAAATCATGAATGCGCTGGCCGTTGATTTTTACCTCGCCGCGGGTGATAAGCTTTTCCACTTCCCGCCGCGAACCGAGGCCGCTTTGCGCCAAATAGCGATTCAACCGCATCGTATCAGTCGATAGCGGTAATCTGGCTTGAGAGCTACGCGCCTGCTTCATTCGTTTTCACCTGTTGCGCCAATCAACGCCAACAATTTATTGAAAGTTCGCTTAAACCAGCCCACGACCCGCGCGCGTAAAGTCGAGGCACGGTTGTCATTATCTTCCAGCGGTGCGGCTGTGTCCACGGCCGCAGGCTTAGCCGAAATCTTGATCTCAGGCACATCCTTTGAAGCCAGAGATGTCGTCGTGCTGCTTTCAGATTTTATGCCGGTCAACGCGACTGGCTCAGCCGCATGAATTGCGATAACGGGCGACGCGGCAAATTCGTTTTCAGCAACAGATTCAGATACAACTTCCGGCTGTGCTGCGGCGACCGATACCTTGAGGTTTTCAATTTCATCATCATGCCATCGCTGCACCGTCGTCGTAAGCTCTGCCGTAACGCTGGGTGCATCGGTTACCACAAATTTTTCGTGGGGCGTTGCCGCTGAAGCCGCATCATAATCAATCAACTCCAACTTTTCATCTGCACCGGCATCAGCAATCACCTGCGTCGGTAGTTCTGGAACGGAAGCGATGATTGTTGGCTCCGGAAAATCGACGACCGCAACCTCAACGTATGGTTCCGGCGCGGCTTCATTGATTTCTGCAACGTCCGTCGTCTCAGCCATATTCAACGTTTCCGGCGTCGCTTCAGCAAAATTCAAGAGAGCTTCATCGGCGATCGGCGAAAGCTCAGTATTGGAAACGACAAGCGGTTCAGTTTCTGTCAATACCGTTGGCTCATCTTCGGTAACAGCCGCCGTCTGGTCAATCGCCAGTCGCGGTTCTGCTTCTAAAAAAAAATCCCCAGATTTCTTGATGAAATCCGGTTCGGCTATTTCTTCCTGTGATAATTCTTCCGCCATCCACCCATCGACTTCTACCGCGGCATCGTTTTGCTGCGAGGGCGGCGATTCAATATCGGTTAGGCCAACGTCGTAGGCTTCGATCACCTGCACTTCCATGGCTGGCGATTCTGCAACCAGGGCCACCACTTCATCAACACCGGCAACAAATGATTCGGCCACCTCATCGCGGTCACTCGTCACCGCATCCGTACTCTCAAAATCGGCGGCAATCTCTTCCGTCATCGATTCCAACGCCGCCAGCTTAATCGCGGACTCCGCGGCGCTGTCGTTTTTATCATCATCAGTGAGGGTGTGAGAAACAACTTCGTCAACGTTAGCAAACGTTGGCAGTTCATTCGCCGTTTCCGCAAGTGTTTCCAGCGGATATTCATTGGTTGCCGATGGTTCCGCCACCGGCTCGGCAGCAACTTCTGCAACGCCAGCGAAAGTCGGTAGATCATTTGCGGTTTCGGCAAGTTCTTCACTCTCGCCTTCATCGCCTGCAACTTGTTCTTCTGTCTGTTCCTGGGCAACTTCTGTAACACCGGCAAAAGCCGGCAACTCGTTGGCGGTTTCGTTGAAATCGTCAGCAACAAGCGCATGGCTCGCAGCTTCTTCAACGGCAGGATCGACCGCGCTATTCAAGCTAATCCAGGCAATTTCGTTTTCGCTTTCGAGCGCTGGCGCCGCGATTAGAGGCTCGGCGGCCTCATCGCTGGTGGCTTCGAGTTGTGTCACCACTTTTTCATTAATATCAACGCCTGAAATTTCCGATGTCAGCGCCACGGTTTCGGTTGCGCCGGACTCAGGTTCAACCGCAGGCTCGGTGGCACTTTCGGAAACCGGAGTTTCTTCAATTTCGGCTGGCGTTTCAACTGTAGCGAAGGGTTCACGGTTTATCGGCGCGGCGGGAATTTTATCTTTATTTTCAGTTTCATCTGGAAGGGCGTTTTCGCCATCGGCATTAATCGGCAGGCTAAGTTGCGCGTCGGTTTGGCTCAAGGCTTGAAGCAATTCTTCGGGCATGCCTTCTTTGCTAAACAATTCTTCAATCTCGCGCGGTTTCGGCAGATCGGTGATATCGTTAATGCCAAAATACTTTAGAAACTCCGGCGTCGTGCTGTAGAGCAGCGGCCGGCCCACGGCCTCGGAGCGGCCGCTGATCGTGACGAGCTTGCGTTCCAGCAGCGTGCCGATGACGCCGTCGGAATTGACGCCGCGAATTTGCCCAATGTCGACGCGGCTGATCGGCTGTTTGAAAGCGATGAGCGCCAAAGTCTCCAGCGCGGCATGCGACAAACGGTTTTTCTGGCGGCCGAGGTACAGCTTCTTAATCCAGTTCGAATAGCTTTGCTGCGTGACGATTTGATAACCGCCGGCAATTTTGCGAATCGTGAACACGCGGCCGCTGTCGTGATATTCCTGATTCAGCGTGTCGATCAAAACGCTAAAATCGAAACCGTTTTCCAATTCTAGGGTTTCGCGGATGCGCGCTTCGCTCAACGGCTCGTCCGCCGCAAAGATCAACGCTTCGACAATACTTTTGAGTTCCTGGGTTTCCATTAAACTTTATTAATCCAAATTTCTCCGTACGGGCCGGATTGCGTTGCCGTTGCCATCCCGCGTCTCATCATTTCGAGCAGGGCAATGAACGTGACGATCATATAAATCTTGCTCGGCAGTTTCTGTAACACTGCGATGAACAGCAATTGTTTGTTGATTTGCAATTCCTGCTGCAGATACTCGATCTGCTCGTCAATGCCAATCGGGATGCGCTCGACGGTATGTTGAATATTTTTGGGCACGCGCATCAACACCTGTTTGAACACGGCCATCAGGTCAAATAACGTCACCTCGCCTTTGGCATAATCCACCCAGTCGCTGAAATCATGGTCGTCGAAGTTCAGGTCGAGATGGCCGCGGCTATAAAAAAAGCGTTCGTTAGCCTCGAAAACGGAAAGATGTTCGGCTACTTCTTTGTAGCGCTGATACTCCAACAACCGGCGCACCAATTCCTGCCGGGGATCTTCTTCTTCGTCTTCCTCGGCTTCGGGAGATTTGGGCAGCAACATTTGCGCTTTGATGCGAATCAGCGTGGCCGCTAATAAAATAAAATCGCCGGCCCCCTCGAGATCCAGCATTTGCAGGATCGCCACGTATTCGAGATACTGCTGGGTGACAGAAGCAATCGGAATGTCGTAAATATCCACCTCGCTCTTTTTGATCAGAAACAACAAAAGATCGAGAGGCCCTTCAAAGTTCGTGAGTCTAACGCGATACGCCATGAG
>CAYZFF010000017.1:0-9306 GCA_964477305.1 uncultured Cytophagia bacterium | reverse complement strand
ACAAAAGATCGAGAGGCCCTTCAAAGTTCGTGAGTCTAACGCGATACGCCATGAGATGCTTGAACTGTTCCTTAAATTTAAACTTCACCAAGTTTCATTGCAGACCGCACTTCCGTCATCGTTTTCTGTGCCTCGGCTCGGGCGCGTTTTTCGCCGTCGATAAGAATGTCTTTCACGTTGTCGAGATGCGTTTCGTAATAGGCCCGCTTCTCGCGCATCGGCGCGAGAAAATCGGCAATGCGGGTGGCGCAACGTAGCTTGCAATCCACGCAACCGAGCTGGCCGCTCTCACACCCGGCGCGAATTTCCGGTTCTTCGGCGGGGTTGAATTTGCGATGATGCATAAACACCGTGCAAATATCCGGGCGACCCGGATCGCCGCGCCGAATTTTCTGCGGATCGGTGACGGCCTTGCGCATTTTGGCGGTAATTTCTTGCGGCGAATCCGAAAGCAAAATGCCGTTATTGAGCGACTTGCTCATTTTGGCCTGCCCGTCGAGGCCGGTGAGCCGCGCGAATTGGGTCACTTTGCCCTCCGGCTCCGGAAAAACCGGCCCGTAGGTCGAATTAAATTTGCGCGCGATTTCGCGGGTAATTTCGACGTGCGGCAGTTGATCTTCGCCGACCGGCACAACCTGGCCCTTGTAAATGAGAATATCAGCGGCCTGCAACACCGGATAACCGAGATGGCCGTACCCCATCGTTTCGCCGAGGTTTAAATCGCGGGCCTGTTCTTTCAACGTGGGATTGCGCTCCAAACGCTCGCGCGTAATCAACATGCTGAAAATCAAAAACAACTCCGCATGTTCTTTGATTTGGGATTGGCGAAAAATTGGGCTGACTTCGGGGCGAATCCCGGCGCCGAGCCAGTCGACCACCATGTCCAGCGTATTCGCATAAATCTCGCTCGTATCGAGATCGGTGGTCAGCACATGATAATCGGCGATGAGGTGAAAATTTTCAAAAATTTCTTTGGCGGTGGGCGAAGTGGCAATTTCCTGCATTCCCACCCAATTTTCTAACGCGCCGACATAATGGCCCAGGTGCAATCGGCCCGTCGGGCGCATACCGCTCAAAATTCGTTTTTTAGTTTGATTCATTCACATTGATTAATTCATAAACAAATACGGCTTCCACCGCTCATCAACCACGCCGACAAAATGCTGAATAAAGAACAGATGATTGGGCCGCCGCGGTTTGCGCGCCAGGCGCATGCCGGCTTCTTCCGGCGTGCGATTGCCTTTGCGGTTATTGCAATACACACAAGCGCAAGCCAAATTTTCCCAGGAGTCTTCACCGCCGCGATTTCTGGGCATCACATGATCGACCGTCACCGGCTTGTGCGTGGCGCCACAATATTGACAACGATGGCCATCGCGTTTGATAATATTTTTGCGCGACAAAACAATGCGCTTGCGCGGCACATGCACAAATGACACCAACCGCACGATACTGGGGAACGGCATTTCCTGCCGCACCGAGCGGATCACCCAGCGGGGATGCCGCTCGATGATTTCCGCTTTGCCGAGATAAAGCAAAATCACCGCTTTTTTCGCGGTAATCACACTCATCGGTTCATAATTTTGACTTACGATCAGGACGTTGTGATTGAGCGATGCCATAATCTTTCACCCATTCGACGGGCGTTACCCGAATTTAAGTCTTGCGTCTCGTCCTTTTTACTGCCAAGCAAACCGCGGAGACAATGTTTTAAATTTACGAGAAATCGACTAAAGAGTCAAGCTCGATTTTCCTTAATAGAACCGATCCCGGGAAATCCACGGCCCAACCCAGCGGCATCTGTAGCGGTATGTACTTGTAGATAACCGCCGAAACGAAGCAGGGAAACTTCAGCAACGACAACAAACAACCCAGCCCAATTAATGATCGTCATGCCCGAATGCTTTAATCGGGCATCTGCAAGTTTAAAATGCTGGATTCCCGCCAAAAGCGCGCGGGAATGACAGCCCCGTGAAATAGAAAAGTTATTTAATCGGCGCGGCTTACATCGGCTGAGCTTCGTCGATGAGCAGAATCGGGATATCGTCTTTGACCTCGTATTTCAAACGGCAATTCGCGCAAATGAGTTTCTGTTCTTGCTCCCGATATTCTAATTTACCTTTGCATTTCGGGCAAGCGATAATTTCCAAAATTTCTTGATCCAGCATAATAACCTCTCCTTACGGTTGATTATTCAGTGATGTTGAAACAGGTTATAAATTTTCTAACCCAACGTTTTGCCGTTCTTCCCATTCTCGCTCTGACCCGGCAGATCCAAAGGTTCGGCGTGGAAATAGGGCTGCAACACGTCGAGCAACGATTTGGGCGCGCGCACCGGTTTGCCGGAGAGACCAATGAACGGATGCGTGGTGTACCCATCGACCAGCAGCACTTGTTCATCATAAATTTTGTAGTCGATGTGAATGGTCACGCGCGGCAACGTTTTCACCGTGCTCACGATACGCAGCAATTGATCATATTTCGCGGCACGATGATAGCGACAATACGCCTCAAGCACCGGCAGGCCAATGCCTTCTTTTTCCAATTGGGTGTACGGAAACCCAATATCGCGCAACATCTCGGTCCGCCCGACTTCAAACCATTCGAGATATTTGCTGTAGTACGTGATACCCATTTTATCGGTATCAGCGTAACGCACGCGCACCGACGTGGTTTTGGTCAACATAAAAAACGCTATCCGGATTTATGTTCTTTCTACAAAACCCATTCTGCCGAACTTTTCTATTCGCTGCG
This sequence comes from uncultured Cytophagia bacterium, assembly GCA_964477305.1. Lineage (GTDB taxonomy): Bacteria > Zhuqueibacterota > Zhuqueibacteria > Zhuqueibacterales > Zhuqueibacteraceae > Zhuqueibacter. Next base: position 6,552 of record CAYZFF010000017.1, on the reverse strand, counting down.
CCACCAGCCGCTCCGGCGAAATTTTCTCCAGGTCGTTGATCTCCTGCAGCAGCCGCGCTTTGAGAATTTGCGCCGCCGCGTCGTAATCGCAATGCGCGCCGCCGAGCGGCTCTTTAATCACATCATCAATAACCTTGAGTTGCATCAGATCGACCGCCGTGAGCTTCATTGCTTCTGCCGCCTGCTCCGCTTTGGTGCTGTCGTGCCAAAGAATGGCCGCGCAGCCTTCCGGTGAAATCACCGAATACCAGGTATTTTCCATCATCAAGATGCGATCGCCGACCGCAATACCGAGCGCGCCGCCGCTGGCGCCTTCACCGATAATCACCACAATAATCGGCACCGGCAGATGCGACATCTCAAAAAGGTTGCGCGCAATCGCCTCGGCCTGGCCGCGCTCTTCCGCGCCGGTGCCCGGATAAGCGCCGATGGTATCCACCAAACAAACGATCGGACGGTTGAATTTCGCCGCCAGTTTCATGACTCGCAGGGCTTTGCGATAACCCTCGGGATTGGGCATGCCGAAATTGCGATACAATTTTTGTTTCGTATCGCGCCCCTTTTGCTGGCCAATCAGAATAATTTTTTTCGGCCCGAGCCGGCCGACGCCGCAAACCATGGCTGGATCGTCGCCAAACACCCGGTCGCCGTGCAACTCGATAAAATCTTCCATCATCCGCTCGATGTAATCCAACGAATACGGGCGCTGCGGATGACGGGCCAGTTGCACGCGCTGCCAGCGCGTCAGCCGTGAATAAATTTCTTCACGCAGACGCCGGGCTTTTTCCTCTAATTTCGCCACCTCCGCTTGCACATCCTTGCCCTCCCGTTCCGCATTCAGACGGATTTCTTTAATCTGATTGTCTAATTCGATAATCGGCTTCTCAAACTCTAAAACCAATCCAGCCATGTCTTACCTTTCCCTCGATTCAGGTGAGCAGATCAAAAGTGCATGCGGTACGATTCGTTCAAAAACGAAACGCCGTCCGCAACAGAATTTCCACATCCAATAACGGCTTGTAATGCGTTATATAGTAAAGATAGAGTTTGTTTTTCTCTTCCTGAGAAAGCCCTCCATGTTGATGGATGCGGGTCAGCTCGAAGACGCCAAGGGGCAAGTGCAAGTGGTAAGCGTCAGGCGTTCGATTTTCTTTTGAAAACATTTTTTGTGCTTCGGGATCGTCCGGCAAATTCTGGCGATCCGGGGCCTCCGCCGGTATGGCCAATCCCACCCAACTGATTTTTCCGGAAAGAATCGCACCGAGCCACGGCCATTTCGCCAATCCCGCCAATCCTTTGCTTTTTTTAAAAAAAGACAGGGACAATTGCCAGAGACGCAAGGGCGAAGAATTTCGTGACGGAGCCAATTCGCCGTTTTCGACGCGCGGCACGAGCCGGGGCTGTAGTTTTCCATCCACCAGCCACAGCAGCAGAAAAAACGGCGCGCCGAGTATTAGCAGAATTCCTGCCAGGGCCACATCTAACATTCTTTTGCCGAACGCCGGGCCAAAACGCAAGAGACGGTTCTCAATTTCCACCAGCGGCACTTCTGTAACTTCGGTGATGCCGGCTTTACCGGTGATGATATCGAGACGGCTCGGGACTAACTTGAAGCTCAGCGGCAATTCTCGCGGCCGCGCCATCGTTTCCAAAATGCGGCCATAGGGCAGATGTGGCGTCGAAAAAATCACTTGTTGAATTCGCCGCGTCTTGCCTTTGATGGGCGCCGCGGAAGAAACTGTGCTGAGCCAATCTTCGAGATGTTCCAGGCTGGTGAGCACCGGCAAGCCGCTGTAATAATTTCCCACTTCCTCGGCGTTCAAACTCACCAGGCCGACAAGGTCAAAATTTTCCGTCTGCCGTTTTTTTAATCCCTCGAGCAGCGTGCCCTCCGTAGCGAAATCACCGACCACAATGGTGCGCTTGGATTTTCCTTCAGCGGCAAGCATTGAGAGCCGGGACACTTTTGCCAACAAACGCCAGCCGGCGAGCAGCAGAATATTCATCAGCCCGGCGGCTAAAATCACTGCGCGCGAAAAGGCATACTGTTTAAAAAAATAAGTCAGACTTGCATTAACAAAAAATCCGGCCAACGTAGCGGCAAAGGCCTGATAAAACGAAAAACGCGATTGACGATAACAGCCCAATAACGCCAAACACGTGAGCCAGATCAATGAATAAACGGCGTCAACCAGCAGGAAGCGCGGCCAAACATTTAGGCTGCCAAACCGCCACCACACGGCTGCGATCATACTGAACTGCATGAGCGCCAGATCCGTCATGGGCGCGGCGAACTTGCGGGTGAGGGATTGCGCAAAGGCCAGCAGCGCCCGAAACCAAATGGCGAGATGCAAGAGCCAATACGAAGCGGGTTGCAACCCGGGCTTGCCTTTATAAAAACCCGCCGGCGATTCGGGGCGAAAATGTTTGCGCACAAACAAAATCATCGCCTGATAAAACAACCGCAGATTATCCAGATCACTCTGCTTTGCACTCTCGCCTTTGAAGTGGATAATTTGCGTGCCGGGGAAATAATGAATTTTCCAACCGGCCGCACGCAGACGAAAACACCAATCCAGATCTTCGCCGTACAAAAAAAATTCTTCGTCCAAGAAACCGACTTTTGTGAGCGCTTCCCGGCGGACGGCCATGAACGAGCCGGAAATCGCTTCCACCTCCGTGGTTTCGTTTTCCGGCAAATAAGTAAGGTTATATTTTCCGAACCAGCGGCTCTTGGGAAAAAGCCGGCTCAAGCCGGAAAGGCGCGTAAACGCAATCCACGGCGTTGGAAAGCTGCGACGGCAGGCAAGTTGCAGGGTACCGTCTGGATTCAACACTTTGCACCCAACCATGCCGGTGCCGGGATGCTGCGTAAAGAACGTTTGAATGGCCGTAAAGGTGTCTTCCTGCACGACAGTGTCAGGATTCAACAGCACGACAACTCGCCCGGTCGCCTGACGCAAGGCTTGATTGTTGGCGCGGGCAAAGCCGACATTGTCATGGTTCGCGATCAACGTAACTTCGGGGAATTTCTGTCGCACCATTTCGACGCTGCCATCACTCGAGGCGTTGTCCACGACAAAAACTTCGGCGGCAAGATTCTGTAAGGCCGGGCGCAGGGAGAGCAGGCTCTGGCGCAAAAATTCGCGAACGTTATAATTAACGATAATCACGGAAAGGTCGCGTCCAGGCTTGGCTGGAGAAAATTTTAGCGGCAGTTCACCGGAATTAGGCTCCGGAACTTTGGCGCGTCGCGCAGGGCCTGCGGGTGTATGCCGTTCAGAGTTGGAAACGGCGATTGGCGTCGGCGTATCGAATCGGCTGCTCATTAAATTAAATTTACGCAACGACGCGATTAAAAACAACCCCGATTTTATTTTTTCCGGCCAAACCAGTCGGCAAATTTGAGCCGCCAAACCATTTTCGCGGCCTCGATTTGAACCTGGCGCGACATTTTGGAATGGCCGGCGCGGCGCTCGGTAAACACAATCGGAATTTCACAGACCCGAAAACCGTGGCGCCAAATTTTATAATGCAGTTCGATTTGAAACGCATAGCCGTTGGAAACCAGTCCCTCGAGCGTAACGGATTCGAGCACGCGACGGTGAATGCATTTAAAGCCGCTGGTGCAATCGTAAATCGGCATGCGGGTGATGACGCGCGTATACCAATTTGCAAAAGTGCTGAGCAGCAAACGCGACAAGGGCCAATTGACCACTTTACCGCCCTTCAGGTAGCGCGAGCCGATGACGAGATCGTGGTGAGCAGTATTTTCCAGCAAGCGCGGCAGATCATCGGGATTATGCGAAAGATCCGCATCCATTTCGAAAATATATTCAAACCCGTTTTGGACGGCGTAGCGAAAACCGGCGACATACGCGGTGCCAAGTCCCATTTTGCCGGGTCGTTGCAACAAATGCAGACGCGGTTCGGTTTTTCGCCATTTCGCCACGAACTCGCCGGTACCATCCGGCGAATTATCATCGACGATCAGAATCTCAATTGTCGGCGAGTTCAGCGCGAAAATACGGTTAATCACCGTTTCAATATTACTGGCTTCGTTGTAGGTTGGAATTACAACTAACGCGCGCTTGGCATCAACTGCGGGCAACTCGGCGTTCCTTTCTACTCGGTGCTGGATATGCTTGATAACTGATTACTTTTTATACTGATCACTGGGCACTGGCGCCAACAGCGCTAATTCGGCTTTAAACTTTTTTAAACCGCCAACAACATTTGACATTTTCACATTAAGTTCCCGAACGGCTTTGGCAATATCAAAACCGGAACGCAGCGGTCGCGGCGCCGCTTGTTGGAGGTCAGAGGTTTTAATCGCTTGAATGAGTGCAGCGTCAAGATCAAAAACTTCTGCGATTTTAACGGCGAAAGCATGACGATCACAAACTTCGCTGCCGCTGAGGTGATAAATGCCGCGCCGGCCGGATTCGGCGAGAACCCGCAGCGCTTGCGCCAATTCGCTCGCCAGCGTTGGGTTGCCCAATTGATCATCAACAATTCGAACCGGCTTGCCGGCGCGCAATTGCTTGATCAACCACGTTACAAAATTCGGGCGAATTTCAAACCCGCTGCCGTACAGCACCATCGTGCGCGCGATGGCGAAATTGGCCTCGCTGTTGAGCAAAACATTTTCGCCGGCCAACTTGGCGCGCGCATAAAATCCCAACGGATTGGGCCGGTCATCTTCGCGATACGGGCCGGCTTTGCCGTCAAAAACATAATCGGTGCTGACGTGAATGAGACGGGCTTGAACTTTCTGCGCGGCGTAAACTAAATTCTCCACACCGGTGACATTGACTTTCCAGCACAGCTCGCGCTGGGTTTCGCTGCCATCAACGTCAGTAAAGGCAGCGGCATTGATGATAAATTTCGGCACGATTGCCTGCATCAACTCGCGCAGTAATTGCCGGTCAGTGATGTCGCCCTGATGGTATTGAAAATGGTCTCCGGGCAAACGCGGTTGGGCTTGCAACCCGAGCGCATGTATTTCATAATCGTCGCTCAAAACGCTGAGCAGCCATTGGCCGAGCAGGCCGTTCGCGCCGGTAATTAAAACTCGGTTACGCAGCAATTGCATCGTTACACGGTTATTTTCAATTGTGGTTTGATCCAGTCTTCAAAAATTTCCGGCGTCAACGACCCCATAAACGTGGCATTGAGTCCGGCCACGTGATTGGCAAATTGTGTCGCCGCAGAAAAATTTTGCGTTCTTAAAAATTGCGTCAAAAAAGCCGCGCCAAAGGCATCACCACAACCGATAATGTCGACCACCGGCCCAACCCTCGCGGCTGGCACGTGCTCATGATGAACAGTCTCGTTCTGTCGGTAAAACAGCAGCGAACCCGCGCTGCCAAGCGTAATGTGACAACCGCGCAATCTTTCTGCGACGAGTTGCCGGCCCAAGTTTACGAGTTTGTCATAGGCGACACGGTCATCTCCTGGCGAACCGGCTAATGTGGCGGCCTCGCGCTCATTGAGCTGCAGCAGATCACAAGCGGCAATCCACTCCGGCCCTTCAGGAATGTCGCGATAATAACGCTTACCGTTTTTGCCAATGCCCAGTGCGAGTGAATGCAAATCAAGATAAATTAGCGGCGAAGGCGTTAATTTACGTAAATTTTTTATGGCTGCAAGTGTAATATCGTCGCCGCTGATTAAATTCACTAGCACGGCCTCGCAGCCGGCCAGCGCCGCAATTTCATCGGTGGTAATTGGCGGCATCGTCGTGCTGGTTACTTCTTCACGGGTTTCCGGCGTCAAATAGGTTAATTTAACCTGAGTATTCGCCTGTTGGAGGCGATATAAACTATGAAACAGAATTTTTTTATTAAATTGCGTTAATGATTTTTGAACGGTTTCATAAAAATCCTCGCCGGCGTGACAGAGGGGTTGAATCTCCATATCTGCATCGGCAAGGTGGGCAAGATAGGCCATCGAATGATACAAGCCCCCGATACTCTCCACTTTTTTGCCTTCAAGGGTGATGATGGTATCACGAATAAACGTGCCGATAACGCCGATTCGTTGCGGCATATCAAGCGGCTTTCAATTTATCAATTTCTTTTTCGATCTTTTCGATGGCCGCGGCTTTTTCCATATCGCGTTTCTTCAAGGTTTCAACGTTGCGCTTTAAATCCTGATGTTCCGCGTCGATAATTGTGCGATCATAGGTGAACTGTTCATAATTCTTTGCGGCGTTGTCGTAACTGGTTAACAAGCGGCGTTGATTGTCTCGATACTCTGCGGCCTCAACACGCCGTTCATTCTCAATTCGCAAGTAATGTTCGTATGCGCCATCAGAAATCTGCTTCATCTCAGCGACGAGTTCCCGTCGAAGTAAATCAAAACCTTGCGTCATTTCGCTGCGAACGGCATTTAAACCTTGCGCTGTTTCGCCGCGAACAGCATTTAAACCTTGCGCTGTTTCGCCGCGAACGGCATCTAAACCTTGCGTCATTTCGCTGCGAACAGCATTTAATCCTTGCGCTGTTTCGCCACGAACCGCATTTAATCCTTGCGTCATTTCGCCGCGAA
>CAYZFF010000016.1:0-31634 GCA_964477305.1 uncultured Cytophagia bacterium | reverse complement strand
ATGAGCTGGTTTAATCGCGTCTTTGAAGATTATTTTGATGATGACCGGAATGATAGCAGTGATCCCGATCTGTACGATGACAGCAACCAGATCGGCGACCCCGGCAATCCGGTGTGGGATGGCAGCGACGTTCACTCAACGCCATTGGGAACCGACCCTACGGTGCCCGATCCGAATGAAGTCAATTCAGATTGAGTGCGCCTGCCCGCCTGGCCGTGAGAATCGCCCCGATTTTTCCTGACAGCCAACTGTCACGGCAAAATCGGGGTCTTCTGCAAGACGACTCACAGGGAAGCAAATGAGTGGTCTCATCTCCCAACCCGAAGTGGCTCAGCTAATCTCACATCGCGACGTAACATACGCGCAATCCATCTTAGCGACACACGGTTTAAATAATTCATTGGCAGGGATGCCTCAGCCAACAACTATTTATTTGAGGCAAGATTTACCATGGGTCTTTGGAGAAAAGTTTTTGATGATTATTTTGACGATCGCGCCAGCGAAATCACCCACAACGGCATCGTGGACAGCGATTGTTATGATGACCACAATGAAGTGAACAATCCCCATAATCCGATCTGGGAAGGCAGCGAGGTTTATAGCAATCCCTATGGCGCGGATCCGGTGATGCCCGATCCGAATGAGCTGAATCAGGATTGAGTTCATAGCGTGAACGCGCTAAAGCCGGCATGATGATCATTGCGGAGATTTTACCGTCAACATAAGCACGCCACCGGAACGTCATGACTTGCGCTGCAGCCGCTTCTGGCGATGCACCAAGTCCTTTTTATAAGCCGTCCACTCATGCCTTCGGCCGAGCGCCTCGCACAGTTGTAAATTTTGCAACCCGCGTTCGACCCATTCTAATGCCAGCCCGGCCGCGCGCTCGCGATGTTCATAATGTTTGGCCAACTCAATATACGGCAGTGGATGAAAGGCTAACTCCGCGATTATTTTTTGCCAGAGGTGATTGGCCTCGTCATAGCGGCGTTGGCTTTTGTAACATAAGCCGAGCGCGAGATGATCTTCCAAGCCGGCCGGTGTTGCATGTTCATTCAACAACTGCTCGAAAAGAGTCGCACTTGCTGCGAAATCACCAAGCTGGCGATAGAGTAGCGCCACGCGCCGGAGTTCGGCGGGAGAAATCGGCGCGTCATGATCGCGCCGCAGCGGATGTTGCACGAGCTGCGCCATTCGCACCAACAGCGCCGCCATGCTGACAATATCCTGCCGGTTGTGCGAAAATACTTCGGGCAATTGCGAGGCCTCGCCGTACCGCAAAAAATCAAAATAGATTTGCGGAATCAGCGCGCCGGGAATATCGTGGCTGCGCCGCAGTTGCAGCACGCGGCCTTCCAACCCGCCCAGCGAGCAATCGCCGTATTGCGCTTTCCACAATCGCCGCGCGGCATGCAGCACATCGAGATGCAGCAGCCGCGCAAAATCAACCGGCAAGCGATTAAGCACCGCGCGTGTGCGCAGCAAGGGGATGTCGAAACTCTTGCCGTTGAAAGTAATCAAGCTGTGGCTGTGCTCAACTAAAATTTGTAATTGCTTGAGCATCGCGGCTTCTTCATGCGGCCCGCGCAAAAAATATTGCCGCACCACAAAGGCTTCATCAGTAAATTGGCCGACGCCAACGAGAAAAGCCGTCGTGCCCGTCCCGCCCGCCAACCCCGTCGTTTCCGTATCCAAAAACAAGGCGCGGGAGAGATCGAGCTTGGTTAGACTCGCATCTTTGCCGGCAATCGCCAGCGCCGTAGCGGCAATTTCTTTAATATGCTGAAGCCGGACATTGCCGTGTGAGTTCTGCAGCGGAAAATGCTGCTCGACCACGAAGCAGCCGCTTTGCTCAGTTCCGCCGAGTAAATCCTCCAGCGCGGTGCTTTGCCGTTTCAATTCGGGCATCGTAACTTTCGGCGGCACGCGCTCCAATTCACGGAGTTTTTCTTTGAGCGTCATATTTTAATTCCCGCCGCGCTTCAACTGCGCTTTATAAATCTCCCGCAATCGCAAAAATATTTTCTCATACGCGCCGCTGCGAAAATCTGCGAAACTCCACGGATACGCGGTGAAATGCCCCTTTTCATAATGCAGGGTCAAGTCCGCCCAGATGCCTTCCGCTAAATAAATTTTTTGTCCGTTATATTTCGCCGAGGCCAGCACCAGCTTATCCGGATCGAGATAACCGGGATCGAGATTCACGAGGCGCTTGCCGTTGCGGCTCAACGCATTTTCGAGGGTATTCGTTGTCAATTTAATCCGCGCCAGATCGCCGGGTGAAATGAGTTGCTCAAATCCATGGAACCGGCGTGTAATCGGTGCGCCCATTTCCGGAACATAATAATTGGTCAGCGTAAATGGAAAAGGCGGACTGGTAAAATCAATCGGCCCGAAGTGGTGCAACAGTTTTTCGCGCGCTTCATTTAATAGATTTTCATCAGAGTCGAGCGTGGCGATGATGAGTTTGACGGACAGAGGCGGTTTCGGTACAGCCATATTAAAATATAAATTTAAAATTTAGAATTTGCAATTGAGGCCTTGCCAGGCGAGACCGCCTGTTCCACGAGGTTCTCGCGTAGCGCCGACAACGCCTGATCAACATATTCCGGCGCAATGCCGAATGCTTGTTGAATCGTTTCATGATACTTGTCTTTAATGGAAACGTTGCGCTTGCCCGCCAAATTCGTGAGGCGCATGAACTCCTTGCGAATGTAAATCAACTCCTCGCCCGTGGCGCGAGTCAGGCAGAGTGCGTTCATGCTGTTACGATGAAATGAAGCTTGCCAATGTTGTAAAAATTTTTCTGGCGGCGTTGGGCGATCCACAAACCGATAGCGCCATTTCATTTCCTGCCGATTGAAAGTGATCACTTCGTAAGCCTCGTGGGCCGGATTGAAACGCAATTCTACGCCGGTAAATTGCGTGTGATAGAGTCGCGGGCGGTTCGGGTCAAGCGTCAGCGGCTGCCGCAGCAGATAGCCGGGATCAACCAAATACTTCACGCCTTCCAACATAACGATCATCGCGCAGTGAATACTTTTTCCGGCTTTCATATCGGCCATGATGATATAGCAGGGGAAACCATGATGCAGGAGAATGGCCTGCAAAAAGAAGGTGAGCGAAAAACAAGTCCCGCCGAGGCGCACGCGCAGATGCTCTTCGATCACCTCTTCCGGCAGGCGCAGACGTTCGGTTTCGTGCGCGCCATGACGATGAAATTTGATGATTTTGCTCAAGTTTTCGTATGGCAGATGCGAGAAACTCGCGAGAATTTTTTGCAACATGGCGAGATCGGGCTGGCGATGCTCTGAAATATTGTAATGCCGCAAGAACAGCCGCACACCGGCATCATGTTGTTTGGGATCAAGAATGAAAGCCATATCGTCTTCTCGTGTAAGATAGGAATTGTGCAAAGCCAAAGCAAGCGCTTTCTCGATAACTTTTTGTTTGCATCCCATGCTGCGGTTGCCTAAATTATGCAATTCAAAAATGCGGAATTCATCCACGAAAGGAAAAGCATGGCGACGGAAAAGCTGGTAAAAGCAAAAAATGTTAGATGGGACATTTCCGATCTATATATCCGTTACGATGATGCACGCGTCGAAGCTGATCTCAAAGAGGTTGTGGCGCACGCAGAAAAATTTGCCGAGAACTATCGCGACAAAATTTCGCGAGAGGATTTGCGCGCCGAAACTTTGCACGAGGCGATTGTTGAGCTTGAAGCGGTTTATACCAAAATTTATAAGCCGGAGATCTATGCGTTTCTCGCCTTCACCGCCGATACCGCGAACGATGCGATCAAAGCGCTTTACGCCCGCGGTCAGGATTTGATGGCGCAGGTGCAGAATCTCGTGCTCTTTTTTGAACTGGAGGTGCAAAAGATCGCGCCGGCAAAATTTGAACAGTTGCTGGCCACTGGCCGGCTCGAAATGTATCGGCACTATCTCGAAGGTGTGCGGTTGTATACGCCGTACACGCTTTCCGAAAAAGAAGAGCAGGTGATTAATAAGAAAGATCTCGTGGGAAAAAATGCGTTCGTCAATTTATACACGGAATACACCGCGGCTTTCACGTGGCAGTTGGAAGTCGACGGCGAGACGCGAACGCTGACGGGGGAGGAGGTGCGTAATCTTTTGCGGCGGCCGGAGCCGGATTTGCGCGAGCGGGCCAAGCGTGCCTATGACGGGCGCTACGGCGAGAACGCGATTATCTTTACCAACACGTTCAACGCGATGCTCAAAGATCACGCGCTGGAAATGGAGATGCGCGGCTACCAAAATCCGATTGCGCCGGCGCATTTGCGCAATCGCCTTGCGCCGGAAATCGTCGAAACCATGATGGATGCAACCACGGCGCATAATCATCTCGCGCAGGAATATTACGCGCTGAAGGCCAAGCTGCTGAAAATGCCGAAAGTGCGTGGCTGCGATTTGATTGCGCCCGTTTCCGAGAAACGTGAAGTGGTTCCTTTCGATGAAGGAAAGCGCTTGATCTTGCAGGCGTTTGAAAATTTTTCGCCGGAGTTCAGCCGGCTGGCGCGGCAGATGTTTGATAAAAAATGGATCGATGCGGAAGTGCGCCAAAATAAACGCGGCGGCGCGTATTGCCACGGCACGATTCCGCAGCACCATCCGTATATTTTGATGAGCTACAACGACGACATCGATAATGTTTACACGCTCGCGCACGAGTTGGGCCACGCCCTGCACGACTTTTGTGCCGCAAAAAAGCAAACGCTGTTCAATTATCATCCGCCACTGGTCGCCGCTGAAACCGCGTCAGTGTTTGCAGAAATGCTGCTCACGCGCAAGCTGCTGCGCGAGGTGAAGGATCGCGAGATGCGTATCGCAATTCTCACCGGCAAGCTCGAAGATTTTTTTGCAACAATTCACACCCAGAACTACTACACACGTTTTGAGTTGGACGCGCATTTGCAAGGCGCACAAACGCGACTTTCGGCCACACAGCTTTGCGAGATGTGGACAAAACGCCGCAACGAAATGTACGGTCCAACGGTGGACTTTCTGCCGGAGCAGCAATGGTACTGGGCGGCAATTCCACATTTTATGCACACGCGTTTTTATTGCTATGCCTACACCTTCGGCGCGCTGTTGGTGCTGGCGCTGTTCAACCGTTATGAACAGGAAGGCACGAATTTCATTCCGCGCTACATTGAACTGCTGGAAACCGGCGGAGCGGATTCGCCGGAAAATTTGACGAAGAAAATGGGCTTCGACATTCGCCGCGCCGAGTTTTGGGAAAGCGGGTTTCGGGTGATTCAGGCGTTTTTAGATGATTTGAAAGCGTTGGTAAGATAATTTAGATGGATGTTTCGAGTGGGACGGTATGTTGCTTTAACCATGCTGTGATGTCATCTTTATTTAAAACTGAATTAGCGGCGTCTATGGTAAACTTAAAAAGTTCATCATTGGTGATGCCGAAAATCGTGTAGCCGTTAGTTTCCAAAAATCGCAGCAGCGCATACAAAGCGACACGTTTATTGCCGTCAATGAAGCAGTGATTTTTTATCAGCAAGAAGAATAAAATCGCTGCTTTGCTCCAAAGGTCAGGGTAAAGCTCGGTGTCAAAGACGTTTTGCATTGGCGCAGCGACTGAGGCTTCGAGCTTGCCGCGATCAACCAATCCGAGTGAGCCGCCAAAACGCTCTACGGCGTATTCGTGCAGAGTGATGACTTCGTCAATTGTGAGATAACGCATGCGCTTGAGTTTTAGGCTAACCGTTCAAACACATTCTGATAACGGTCGCCGATACGTTTCGCCCATTGCAATAACTCGGGTTCATTCGCTTGCGCCCGCAGGGTGACGGCATTGTTTGATTGCTGAATTTCGATTTTGACTTGCGGCCCCAATTCCAACAGCAGGTCTTGAATAACACGCACGGCGTCATCGCGTTTTAAAACAAGGGTTGCGCTCATGTTTGATCCCATGATAAAACAGATTGGGTTCTTGTTAAAAATTTCGCTTTTGGGTTTGATAACGAAGATCACGACATTACATTGGGTGCATTACGTGTTTTTAAATCACACGCCGGTAGACAAAGTTTCACTTTTCAAGCCCGTGCTTAAGATAATGCTCCCATTACATTTGTATTACAAATGTAATGGGAAGATAACGAAGTTATTTTTAAAAGTCAATTTATGAATCTCTACGCTGCGATTATTTTAACCACGCTGATTGCCAACTATTTGCTGAACCTGCTTGCCGATTATTTGAATCTTAAAGCCTTGCGCGAGCAATTGCCCGAAGAATTTCGCGAGGTTTACGACGCGGAGAAATATCGTCAATCCCAACACTACACGCGCACGAAGACGCGTTTCGGATTTATCGTCACGACGATTGATTTACTCCTGCTGCTGGCGTTCTGGTTCATCGGCGGTTTCAACTGGCTCGACCAACTCCTCCGGACTTTGAACTTCGGATCCATAACAACCGGCGTGCTTTACATCGGTATTTTGTTTTTGCTCGAAGGCATTCTCTCGCTGCCATTCAGTATTTATTCGACATTTGTGATTGAAGAACGCTTCGGCTTCAACAAAACCACGCCGGCGACATTTGTGACGGACTTGCTGAAAGGCCTGCTGCTCGCGGTAGTGCTGGGCGGGCCGCTGTTAGCGGGGTTGCTTTTTTTGCTGGAAAAAACCGGCGCGAACGCTTGGTTGTATTGCTGGCTGGTGACGACGCTTTTCATGCTGGGCGTGCAGTTCATCGCGCCGACGTGGATTATGCCGCTGTTCAACAAGTTCACGCCGCTGGCCGACGGCGAGCTGAAAGAGGCGATTTTTTTCTACGCGCAACGCGTGAAATTTTCGTTGGCGAATGTGTTTGTGATGGACGGTTCGAAGCGCTCGACCAAAGCCAATGCGTATTTCACCGGCTTCGGCAGAAACAAGCGGATTGCGCTCTTCGACACGTTGATTGCGAAACACACCGCCCCGGAGTTGGTGGCCGTGCTCGCGCATGAAATCGGGCATTATAAAAAGAAACACATTATAAAAGGAATGGTGATCAGTGTACTGCATGGTGGCGTAATGTTTTACCTGCTGGCACAATTTATCCAAAGTTCGCAATTGGCCGCCGCATTTTACATGGAACGGGCGTCGATTTATGCCGGACTCATTTTCTTTGCGTTGCTATACACGCCGATTGAGTTTTTACTGGCGATGCTGATGAATATTTTTTCACGGCGGCATGAATATGAAGCCGACCATTTTGCCGCCGAAACCACCGGCCAACCAGAGAACATGATTACGGCTTTGAAGAAACTCTCAGTCGATACGCTTTCCAATTTAACGCCGCATCCGCTGCTGGTTTTCCTGCATTACTCACATCCACCGGTGCTGCAACGCATCGCGGCTTTGCGAAAAGTTTTGTAATTCCATTGTTGTTGCGGTGCGTTTTATTTATAAGCATGTCAACGCCAAATTTAGGTAACACAGTACAAGGGCGAGATTTTCCCTACACCGTTTTTCCAGATTTTGTGGCTTTATCCCATTTAATTCATTGTCCCTCACTGTACAGGAGCCTTTGTACTTCAATGTACATTTCGGCCTTTTGTGCCACAAAATGGCTAAAATGCGACAGTTAATATGTTTTTTAAATATATATACTTAAATCTGAATAAAATCGGTGATGGGAAAGTTGGTATAACCCTTGCACAATAAAGATTGAAGTCGTAAACCGACCTTTTTATATAAAAGTAAACGAATGAAGTCAGCGCTTAAAAAAATATGCTCTCGCCGCAATCAGCCTTCTGCCATCATTTTAGGGCTGATGGTGATGGCTATCCTCATAACCGCGCTTCCGGTGTCAGCACAAACTGACCCGACCGAAATACGAGTTAAAAGCGGCTTGGTGGAGTTACGCGAGGCGATTATCAAAGCGAAGGAGATTTTGACTCGTGTTGATCATCGCGGAGCGCAGGATTTGTTGCTCAAAGCCGAAGCGCTGGCGAAAGAGGCCGATGCCAAATACACACGCGCGCTGACAATGAATGATAATCGGTTGCGCGATTTGTTGCTGAAAGAAGCATTGGCGAACATCGCGCTGGGCAAAGTTTATGTCGAACAAGCGGTGAAGCTGGCGCTGGACTTTCCGCTGAACCGTTTGCGCAGCACATTGCAGGAGATGATGCGCCGTGCCGAGCAAGTGGTGTTGAATTCGAATCATAGTGAAGCGAAACGCTTGGTGTATCAGGCGCGCAAAACACAACTCGAAGCGGAACGGGTGGCGAACCGCGATCCGCGCCGCGCGGTTGAATTGTATCAGATTGCCATCGCGCTTGCTGAGAAAGCCTTGACGCTCGCCGAAGGGCGAAAACCCTCGGAAGTAAATCCAGGCATTAATCGTGAACGCGAACGTTATGAAAATTTGAAAAAGCGCGCGGTCGAGGCGATTGACGCGAGCAAAAATAATGCGGCGCAATTAGTTTTTGAACAGGCCGAGAAACAGGCGCGCACTGCGGAAGATTCGTTTCGCAAGGGCGAAATTGCAGTGGCGCAGCAGCTTTATAACGGTGCAACGCGTTTGCTATTGCGCGCCATCGACCTCGCGCTGGCCGGCCGCAAAGGCCAGGATTATGGCCGCAATGAGGTGGCGCTGCTGCAGGATTTGATTCAAACTGCAGAGCAGGAAGCGGGCGAGAATCCCGATCCGCGGGCGACCTTGTTTCTCGAACGCGCGCGCGCGTTGTTGCGCGAGGCCGAAGTGGCGATTGAGCGCCAGCAGCCTTTGGAAACGAAATGGCGGCTTGAACTCGCGCGCAATTTCATCGACAAAGCTATGCGCAAAACCGAGCGTGGCGCGATGAAAGCCGAGAATTTGGCACAGCGTTACAACGAAGCGCTGCTGGAACTGGCTCGCGATTTGGAAGAACTCAACGCTCGCGGCCGTGAAGCCAACAAGCCGGAAGCCACGCAATTGCTGGAGTTGGCCACCAATGCTTTAAAAGCGGCAGAAAATGCTGGCCGCCAGAATCGTCTGGTCATGGGATTTCAGTTGATTCGCATGGCGCAGCATCTGTTGTTGCGCGCGGAAACCATGTTGCGGGAGGCGTCGGCGGACAATGCCGCCAATTTACCGGCCCGCGAAGCCGTATTGCAGCGTTTCGCCCAGATTGAAAATGCGCTACAGGAACTTGCGAACATCGGCGATGCAGCATCTTGCGAGACAATGCGGCTGCACGCCCTGGAAATGCTCAAGCGCGGCCGCGAGGCGCTCGAACGCGGCCAGCCTCGTTTGGCGTTGATCATCGCCGAAGTCGCGAATGACATGATTGAAAATTGCAAGCGCAAATAAGGCCAAAGGTTACGGCCGGCCCTTCTCAGAATTAGTATTTCTTAACTGCATCGTTTTTTAGGAACGGACAGTTGGCCAGAACCGAAATGAGTTTCTTCTCCCTTCGAAACCTTCTCCCGCGCGTTCACAGGGTCAGGCCGATGCTGCGCCGCGCGGGAGAATGCGTTTTAAAATTGGTTGGTCGCGAACACCTAAATTTTTTTTATTATTCAGCTCCCTATTGAAAGGCGAAGCCACTGAGGACAAGCAATCAACGGCTTTTGTAGTCGTCTTATTTGAAATGGTTTTACCTCGATCCCTGCACTTTCTAATAGGCATTATTTTTGTTTACGGTTTAAATTTTTACGTCCCCAGAATTTTTTAACCATGAGGTCATGCTATGCGATTCTGTCGTTACTTACTCGTCGCCGTGTTGATGCTGGGCGCTATAGCCAATGTTGCGGCACAGGCCCCGGCAGAGGCAAAACTCATCATCACGCCGCCCGAAGCCCGTGTCGAGCCGGGGCAGGGCATTAAATTTCAAGCGTTGGTGGTCAATAGCCAGGGCGGGGCGATTCGAATTGACAAAATTACTTGGAGCGTTGCACCGGGAAATCTCGGTACCATCGGTGAAGACGGTTTTTTCATGGCGGGCCGCGATGAAGGGGAAGTGAAAATTTTCGTCAAGGCGCAGGTAGGCGCGGTAACGTATGCCGGTGAAGCCAATGTTATCATCGGCAAAGGTTTGATTCTGCCGGTGCGTATTGTCGTCGAGCCGGGCGAAGCCATTGTGCCGCTGTTGGGCACGCAACAATTCAAGGCCGTCATCGCCACGCCAAATAAGCCGCCGGCACCGGCAGCGCGGGTGAAGTGGGAGTTTGTTCCGGATAATTTGGCGAAAATCGAACCGAACAGCGGACTGTTGCAGGCCGGTGATCGTATCGGCGTCGGTGTTGTGGTTGCTTTCGTTGAAGTCGAAGGCCAGGTTTATCGCGGCGAAGCGCGTGTGATTATTGCCTCGGCGACCGCGGCTTTGGCGGGAACCGTGAAAGAGCAAAAGAGCGGCAACCCGATTGCGAAAGCCGTGGTATGGGCCGATTACATCGGGCCCTTCCGTTTTGCCCGCCGCATTGAAACCGATGCGCAGGGCAATTACACGCTCGAAAAACTTCTCGCCGGTATTTACGTGTTGCGCGCGGAAGCAAGAAATTATTTGCCGGAGTTTTATCAAGATGCTGCACAGTTTGAACAAAGCACACCGGTTCGCCTCGCCGATAAAGAATCAAAAACGGGTGTTGATTTCACCCTCAGTCTGGGCGCAGCGATTTCGGGGACGGTGACGAACGATACCGACGCGAAAACCCCGCTGGCGGGCGCGCATGTCGTGGCGATTCTCGTCGTTCGTCCGGAGGTGAAGCACAATGCGATTACCGATGATAAAGGCAGCTACACTCTCAGTCCGTTGCCGAAAGGCACGTATGCCGTGTTTACCGAGGCGGCAGGATATAAGGGAGAGTTTTATAAGGATAAACGCGATCTGATTGCGGCCGATCATATTTCGGTTCAGGAGGAGCAGAAAGTCGGCGAGGTTAATTTTACTCTGGCCACCGCTAACGCGATTACGGGCAAAGTCCTTGACGCTGTTTCAAAAGCGCCGATTGCCAAAACTTTGGTCTCCATTCATGCGTTGATCAATTCTTCCAACCAGCCGCGTTTGCTGCTCAATGTTCCCACCAATGAACGCGGCGAATATGCCGCCACCGTGCCGCCGGGATTTTATGTTGTCTCGGCTGAGCAGCGCGGTTTCCATAAAGAATTTTTTAAAGAAGTGCGCGAGTTCAACAAAGCCACGCCGGTGCAGGTTTTTGAAAATAAACACACCAGCGAGATTGATTTCACAATGGACAAACTTGCCGCCGTGGCCGGCACGGTGACCGATGAAGCCACCGGCAAGCCGATTGCCGACGCCATTGTCACCGCGTTTCAGGAGCGCCCCACGACGGATGCGCTGATCGACAAAAATGAGTTGCGCCTGCCGTACGTTGCCAAAACCGATGCCAGCGGCAATTATAAAATCGAAGGCGTGCGCGCCGGAAAGTTTTTCGTGCAAGCCGCCGCTCGCGGTTATTTGGTTGAATTTTGGCAAGAAGCTGCGGTGTTGAAAGACGCCAAACCAGTGGAAGTTCCCGAGAGCGCCAATGTTGAAAAAATTGATTTCACCTTGGCACAAGGCGGAGCAATCGCCGGCACCGTCATTTCTGCCGCGGACCAAAAGCTGATTGCGGGAGCAACCGTCCAAGTTTTCTTGCGAACCAATGCCACCGCGCTCATTGCGCGCGGCCAGGCCGGACGGGACGGCAAGTATCGTGTCGATGGCCTGCCAACGGGTGAATATCTCGTGTTGGTCAGCGCCCCCGGCTTTCTGGATCAGTTTTACAAAGAGGCGGAAGGCCGTGAACGGGCAACACCGGTGAAAGTCGAAGCTCCGAAGGAAACGGTTGATATTGATTTTCACTTGAAACCGTTTGACCGCCGTGGCGGCACGATTGCCGGAGTGATCAGTTCGGAAGCCGATAAAAACCCCGTGTCGAATGCGCTGGTCGTCTTGCTGCCGATGAACACAACGAATTCCGGAGCGCAACCGCCGCTCTTTGTGCTGGCGGATGACGTTGGCCGTTACAAAATTTCCGGCCTTCCAATTGGAAAATACGTGGCTCTCGCCCATGCCCCGCGTTTTATCTCCGAGTATTATGATAACGCCAAATCTTTCCGCGAGGCCAAAGTTTTGAGCATCGAGAACAATGTTTTGGAGAACATCGATTTTGCGCTGGCGCCGGCGCAGCGCGGCCCGTATCAAATTACCGGCACCGTGCGTTATAAAAATCAAGGCCGAGGCGCGGAAAATGTCATCGTGCAGGCGCTCGATAACGGCGTCATCGTTGCGACGGCGTTGACCGGCAGCGATGGAAGCTTTACGATTGATGAAATGCCGGCCGGTGAATTTAAAGTGTCGGCGACCAGCCCCGCCGGCGAGTCTGAACAACAGGTTCCGGTGTCGGTGGGCAACGGCCGCAGTGTGGCCAATGTGGTTTTGACGCTGGGCACGACAAGCGTTGCAGAAACCGCTGCGGAAATGCCAACGAAGTTTGAATTAGAGCAAAATTACCCGAACCCGTTCAACCCCGAAACCACCATCAAATATCATGTGCCCGTGCGCGTAAATGTAACGTTGCGCGTTTACAACGCACTCGGTCAGGAGTTGCGCACGCTGATGAACGGCCTGCAGGATGCCGGCGTTTACACTGCGACGTGGGACGGCAAAGACCATAACGGCCGCCAACTTTCCACCGGACTTTATTTGTTCCGCCTGGAAGCCGGGGATTTTGTGATGACACGAAAAATGGCTATGGTCAAGTAACCCAGTCGAATTGATTGGGACCGGCGAGAATGCTTGGCCTCGAGACGGCCCCGCAGCTTGGAAGTTGCGGGGCCGGGCTCGACAGAACGTGCAAAATCTATCGCTCCCGTACAAAAACTCTCATGGGAAGTCTTTCTGTGAGAGTTTTGTTTTTATAAAAACAGTTTGAAATTATGTCAAACCATCATTTCCACAATTGGAATTGGGAAAAAGCCCGTCATCTTTTGTTTCGCGCCGGATTTGGCGGCAAACCGGAAGAGATCGAAACCGTACTCAACAAAGGCCTGTCCATTTCGCTTGAGGGCCTGTTGAGCGGCCAGTCACGCCCGTTACCGACGCCAAAATGGCTTGCAGAAGATCAGCAAATCAATCCACGCGAAATTCGGCGCATGGGCGAGGAAGAAAAGAAAATGCTGCAGCGCCGTAATCGCCAGCATACGAACGAACTGCAAGCCGGCTGGGTGGAATTTATGATGCAGGCGCCGGCGCCGGCGGATATGTTGCATGAAAAAATGGCTTTTTTCTGGCATAGTCATTTTGCTACGAGCGAACAGAAAGTCAAGGCCACGCCATTTCTTTATAACCAACTCCAGCTTTTTCACGAGCACGCGCTGGGCAATTTCGGTGATTTGTTGCGCGCCATTATTCGCGACCCGGCGATGCTGCGTTATCTTGATAACGATCAAAATCAAAAGGGCCAGCCGAATGAGAATCTCAGCCGCGAGCTGATGGAGTTGTTTGCGCTCGGAACCGGCAATTATACCGAACAGGATATTCGTGAAGGCGCGCGGGCATTGACCGGCTACAGCATCGAACCGTATCAATTTCGTTTTCGCCGGTTTCAGCATGACAACGGGAGTAAAACGATTTTCGGCCGCACCGGCAAATTCAACGGCGATGATTTTGTCAACATCATTCTCGAACAGCCGGTTTGCGCTGAGTTTATTGCGCGCAAGCTGTGGGTTTATTTTGCAAGCGAAAACCCGCCCGCGGCCGTGATCAAAACGCTCGCAGGAAAATTTCGGGAGTCAAAATATGACGTCAAAACCGTCTTACGCGAGATCTTTGATCATCCGGAATTTTATGCAACCGCGGTGATGGGCACGCAAATCAAAAGCCCGATTCAACTCGTCGTCGGCACGGCGCGCACGCTCGGACTCAGGGTGAACAGCTTTGAATTTTACGGTCGAATGCTGCTAATGATGGGGCAGGTGCCATATTTCCCGCCGAACGTCAAAGGCTGGCCCGGTGGCCGTGTGTGGATCGATACGTCACGATTGGTGACGCGCTACACCTTTGCCGAAATCATTGCGGAAGGAAAGGTGCCGGAAGAACTTGATCCGCGCCTGCAGGGTGATATGGATCTGCGCGAGGCGGATATGACGGAAACAGAACGCAAGCGCAAATTGCAAGAACGGAAAATGTTGCCGCCGCGCAATTTGAAAATTGATTTCGACGCTGAAAGTTTGGCCGGCAACAAATTTTCTGCGCCGGAAATCATCGATGCGATGACGCGCGTGCTGCTTGCGGTTGCACCGGACAAAAATGAGCGGAAAATTTTAATTGCAAATTTTGAAAAAGCGCTGCGAGAAAAATCTCGTGCTGCGGCGCTGCAGCGGGCGGCGGGTGATGTGATGCTGCTGCCGGCATATCAACTTTGTTAACTTAACAAGCGGTTTGTCCGTCACCTGGTAGACTGGCGAACCGGTTACCTCATAAACTATTCTGAAATTCAATGTTTTCATCCAACCCCAAACTGCAAACGCGGCGCGAATTTTTGCAAAAGAGCATCGGCCTCGTGGCAGCGGCGAGCACTGTGCCGACCTTTTTGAGCCGTACCGCGTTAGCATTGACGAATCCATTTGCCGCGCCGTTGATCAATGCGAGTGATGATCGTGTTCTCGTTGTCGTGCAGCTCGGTGGCGGCAACGACGGGATGAACACGGTCATTCCGTTTGGACACGAATCTTATTATCGCGCCCGGCCAACACTTGCTGTGCCGCAAGATAAAGTGCTTCGCATTAACGACGAGTTGGGATTGCATCCAAATCTCGCGCCGCTGAAAAATTTATATGACGCGGGCAAACTGGCGATCGTGCAGGGTGTCGGCTATCCCAACCCCGATCGTTCGCATTTTCGCTCGATGGAAATCTGGCAGAGCGGCGTTGCCGAAGATTTTGAGAACACGGGCTGGATCGGACGCATGTTTGACCACACCTGTGCCAATAAACATTTAACAGAGCCTTGCAGCCCAACGCTCGCCGTGAGCGTCGGCGAAACGTTGAATCCCGCGCTCAAAGCCAATAATCCGGTCGGTGTGGCGCTGCGCGATCCTGAGCAGTTTTATCGCATGACGCAGGTGTATGCCAATGCGGAGACGGCTGCCGAAACAGCAACGAAAAATACCGGCGCCGATAACCCGCTGGATTTTCTGCGCCGCACGGCAATGAACGCCGAAGTCTCTGCGGATCGCATTCGCCGTTCGATCCGCAACGTGCAACGCCAAACGGAGTATCCCGCTGATCCTTTTGCACAAGGCCTAAAACTTATCGCGGCGATGATTGCGGGAAAAATGGATACGCGTGTTTATTATATTTCGCTTACCGGTTTTGATACACATGCCGGACAACTCGGCGTACATGAACGGCTTTTAAAAATTCTCGCTGACGGCCTCGCGGCATTTCAAAAAGATATCGAAGCGCTTGGGCAAGCCGAGCGCGTGCTCGGATTTACGTTTTCGGAATTTGGCCGGCGCGTGGCCGAGAATGCAAGCCGCGGCACGGATCACGGGCAGGCCGCGCCGCTGATTGTTTTTGGCCAACGGATCGCGCCCGGCCTCATCGGCGCACATCCATCACTGGAAAATTTGAATGACGGCGATTTGATTTTTCATACCGATTTCCGGCAGATTTATGCGACGGTTCTGGAAAAATGGCTGGAGGTGGATTCGGCGGCGATACTCGGGAAAAAATACAGTTTGTTGTCTTTGGTGGGATAGACTGTTCCAAGTATTGACTCAAAAATTCAAAAAAAACCCCGCTCTGCTCTTGTGGTGCAGACGGGGTTTGTTTTTTTCAGGTTTGGATCAAAAGAATAGTTGTCAGCAAACGGAATTTATTGACAGCCATCCATGGTATCTTTAATCAAGTAATCCACCACCGCCTTCAGGTCGCCACCGGTTTTTTCATGCACCGCGAGCTGGCGGTCAGCGCTGGTGCCTTCTTGAATAATTTTGTGGATATAATTAATGGCATGACGGCTGCCCAACGCATCGACGGCCTCGTCGACGAAACGAATGTACTCGTACATCAAATCCTGATAGTCGATTTCCTGCTGCTTGCCAAAATCGATCATCTTGCCACGCACGCCGTAGCGCGCCGCGCGCCATTTATTCTCTTCGACCAAAGTCGGGCGATAAATGTTGAAACTCAAATTCCGCTCGCGCAAATTATACAGCGTCACCACTGTGGCTTGAATCAGCGCGGCAATCGCAATGGTTTCATCAAGCCGTGTTGGCAAATCGCAAATGCGCACTTCGAGCGTATTAAAAAACGCATGCGGCCGAATATCCCACCAAATTTTTTTGCCATTGTCGATGCAGCCGGTTTTGATCAAAGTGCCGATAAAATTCTCGAAATCGGCCCACGAGTTAAAATAATCCGGAATGCCGGTGCGCGGAAAACGCTTGAAGATCGTGGCGCGCACGGATTTCAAACCGGTGTTGCGGCCAAGCCAGAACGGCGAGCTGGTGGAGAGCGCCAGAATATGCGGCAGAAAGTAGCGCATTTGATTCATCAAGGCGATGGCGGTTTCGCGATCTTCGATGCCGACGTGGACGTGCAAACCGAAAATTAAATTGGCCCGCGCAATGTCGCCCATTTCATCAACGATCATTTTGTAGCGTTCGTGCTCCATAATTTCCTGGGCGCGCCAATCAGAGAAGGGATGCGTGCCGGCGCCGACGATGCGCAGGCCGCTTTTGCTCGCCAGTTGATGCAGGCCTTGCCGCAACTCCAGCACGCTTTTCCGGGCCTCGTCGATGTTGGCGCAAATGCCGGTGCCCACTTCGACCACCGACTTGTGCATTTCCGGCTTGATGCTCTCTTTAATATGCTCTTGCAGCAGCATCTTGCCGTCGGCGAGCATCTGCGACACATGCGAGCGCAATTCGCGCGTCACCGGATCAACTATCTGAAATTCTTCCTCGATGCCGAGCGTGAATTTTTCTTTCATAACGGGTCTGGTTCCTCCTGAGGTGATTCACACGACGATAACATGGGCTTGAGCCAATGGCTAACACTATTTAAAATTGGATAGACTATAGCGCGGGTAAATCCTTTAACGGAAAATGCACAATTAGGCCGCCGCCTAAAAATTTTGCGGTTTCAATATTAACCAATTTGCAGTGCAATTCCACAACATTGGCGGCCGCTTTGATATAAGGGCTACAGACCAGCAGATATTTCGCGCCGGCTAATTTGCCCGTCGCCACCGCGGTTTTCTCATCAAACAGGCCGGTCATTTGCAAACCCTGTTGCTCGACAATCGCGGTCAAATTTTCGCCAACCGCCACCAATTCGATTTTGTCATTGTGGCTGCCGAGATGCGAAACAATTTTGCTCGAAATGTATTCACCGAAACGGCCCTCGCATTTGACGCCCAACGCCGGCTTCGTTTCAAAGGCCAGTGCGGTTGAGATGGATTTGCTAATGCTGTTCAGCCAATCTTCATTCGGTGCCTGCTTGTCATATTTCTCGTTGTTGGAATAATCTTTTTCATACCGCGCTTTGGCGGAAATCCCATCTAAAATATCCGAGGTCCAGTTTTTTGCAAAAATTTGCGTGGACACAACTTTCTTCGAAAGCACGGTGACAACTGACGATGATTGCACTTCGGCGGGTTTGATCGCAATGCCGACAAACTCCCCGGAACTCATCAAACTCATTCCTTTTTTACCAATGATTTTTATATCATTTGGATTCTCTTCAATATTGTTTACTTTAATGCCGTAATCCTCCATGACTTTTAATGCCACGGCCTTTAATTCAAGGTTTGAGCTATTGAAGATTCGGGTATTGCTTTTATCGGGCGTTTGCGAGTCTAATTCAACTTTCACATCCGCAGTCGTTGCACAGCCAACGAACCAAAAGCCAGATAGAAGCAAGAAAATAGTTCGAAGGTTCAAATTACTTTTCATCGGATTCTCCCTTCCGGTCAAATTGCAAATGGGTGTTTTCAGGCTGATTTTGCAGGCTACTTTTTCTCAATCAAAAACGTCGACGTTGCCCCACCGCCGGCGGAAACATTGGCCAGCGACGAAGTCGATAGTCGCGTGGAAACGCCGCCAACCATCGGGCCGAAAACGTACGGGCCGAAATCCACCACCAAATCGGCGAAGCGTAAGCCGTTATCGAAATAGGGAAAGCTTTCGCGCGCCAGCGGCACTCTTTCCTGCACGACATAAAAATCATCAAGCGCATCGTTGATGAGCGAAACCCATGGGCCGCCGGCGGTTTCCCAGCCGAGACAAACGCCTTTGCCCCCGTACTCGTCATTCGGCTTGATCACGAAATTATCTTTGTGATGCGCGACGTACTCACAGAGATCAATCATTTCACCGCGGTAAAGCGTTTTCGTCATCTCCAGGCGGCGCGTCCACGGAATGTGTCGGTGAATCGTTTCCTGCTCTTCGGCACTAAACAAATGTTGATTGTCTTCATGCGTTAACATAGCGAAAAGAGACTTTTTGTGCACCAATTTGGAGCGAAACGGATTGATCAAACAGACATCTTGATTTTTGACGGCATGGTACATCGCCTGCACGTCGTCAAACTTTTCGATGAATTCGTTGGTGACGACGCGTTTATAAATGAGATCGATCTCGAAATCACCGGCGCGCAAAATGCCGCGGCCGCTGTGGTCGCGGGAATAATCCAATTCGCGCGGGTCGGCGAGCACTGTGCGCAGGCCCTGGCTTTCGAAATATTCCTGCATCAATTCGAATTCCGTCCACGTCGAAACGCCGCGCCAGTCGATGATGCCGATCTGCGGCATTTTGCGGCCGCTTTTATTGCCTTGCCATTCTTTGTAGGTATCGAGCAACTGGCGCAGCAAAATCGTCCGTACGGCAAACGGCTGGACGTTGTAACGCTGCCGAAATTCCTGCATGAACGGCAGACGCAAATAAATATCCGACATCACATCATTGTAGGCAATGCCTGCGGGGCTGTCGGCATTAAGCTCGACAAATTTTAAAACCAGCCCGTCGGCGGATTCCGTCAGAAACGAATCCCAGCGCGAAGTGATGGAAAGGCGGCGAAACCCCGGCTCGATTTCACAGAGCAGGCGTTCGCCGGCGCTCAGGCCGAGTTGCGCCATGAACGCGGGCTGCGCGAAAATGGCTTCTTTGAGTTTAACCACGGCCTCGCGCAAAACCCGGCAAGCATTTTTGATGAGATCCAGTTGGGGCGCGGTGACAAATTGGGGGCGTAAAAAAGTGGAGAGGGGGCGTTCGCCGTAGCAGGCTTTATGCGCGCGTAGCTCGTTGACAAAATGCGAGCTGATTTCCCCCAATGTTGCTGTGTCCATTTTCGACACCAGCTCGTGATAATACTGGATGGCTGGTTCGTTCATGCCCTGTTCTCCTTAAAAATGCATGGCACATAACGCATAGCGCTTGGCGCCATGCGCTATGCACTCGGCGCGCTTATCCGCTGATGAAAGATGACCACGCGTATTCTTTCGGTGGTTTTTGTGGAAGCTGAGCGCGTTCAATTGCAAGATTCGCCATCGCCTCGACCAGCCATTCAAAATTGGTCGCGCCGACGGAATTGACATCGCCATCCGGAGCGGGATTGCAATAATCGATGGCGTAGGGAATGCCGTCGCGCACCGCAAATTCGGCGGTGTTCAAATCATAACCCAGCGCTTGATTAATTTTGAGGCAATATTCCGTAATGCGATCACGCAGCGCCGGCTTGATGTTGCCTTCATCGATGCCATATTGTCCGCCGAGATACGGTTTGCTCGGATCGTACCACATGATGCGGACCTTTTTGCGGCCGACAGTGTAACAGCGATAGTATTCGGTAAACTCAATGCCTTCCTGTAAGACCATCGCCAGGTCGCCGGTTTGATGATAGGCTTTAAAAAATTCTTCGGGGTTGTTGACTTTATAAACGTGTTTCCAGCCGCCGCCGCTATGCGGCTTCAGAAAGGCGGGAAAACCGACATAATTAAAAATGTTTTCCCAGTTGATCGGATAAACCATATTCCGTAGCGAATCGGAAGAAGTGTTGGGCGGATGTGCGAAATGGGGAATGAGAACGGTACGCGGCACCGGAATGCCGATCTTCGCGGCCAGGGCATAATTAAAAAACTTCTCATCGGCACTCCACCAAAACGGGTTGTTGATTACTTCGGTGCCGTTCAACATGGCATTTTTTAAATAAGCGCGAAAAAATGGCACTTCGTGAGAAATCCGGTCAATGAGCACGCGATAACCGGAAGGCTCGGCCATGCGCACACCTTCCAGCATGGCAAATTCTGCGGTAATGCCCAACTTTTGCTGTTGACTTTTCTGATTAACGCGTTCGATGAGTGCCTCAGGAAACGATTTCTCCTGACCGCGCAAGACACCGATTTTCATAGATTCCCTTTCGAGTTTAAAATTGCCCTTGCCATAACCAACCAGGCCGGTTTAAGTAGTTGTTACATTTTTTATGCAAAAAGGCTGTGATAAAAAGTTATGCAAATATAACAAAAAAATACTTAAAAGGGAAGAAAAATTTCATGCCATCATCTGCTAACCAAGTGATTGCAGGTACATACGTATTTAGATTTAAATTGCGGTTAATCGAATGTAACTGTGCCCCGGGGAACGGGCCGCGGATCGTCAACGGAGTGTGATTATGTCAATATGGACATTGCCAACGGCGCTACAGGCGCGGTTGAACGGCAGGATGGATGGTGCGAAAGAACGGCCCTCGCAGAATGGGCAAAGCATCTCCTATTATATCAGCAAGAGCATGCGGACCCATCGCAGCAACAACAGCCATTGGCATGAAGTGCTGTGCGCGACGGATTTTGAGCAAAAAGTTTGCAAAATGGCGGATCGTGGCATCCGCCTGGTTTATGAAAAATGGCAATCGCACGATGCTAAGCTGATCGGCGAGCAAAAAACCTGGGAAGAAAAGTATCGGCAATCGGAAGAAAACTACCTGATTCGCAAGCGTGAGCTGGAGCGCGATGCCACGTTTGACGCCACGCCGTGGTGGTACATTCCCATCATCATTATCTTCGGCATTGCGGAGCTGGCGATGAACGCCGAAGTATTTGACATCTTTGGCTCGGCGCGCTTCGAGACGATCATCATGGCGCTCATTCTCTCGTTTGCCATTCCGGTGTCAGGTCATTTTTGGGGCCGTTTTTTGCGCGAGGATGAAAAGGAAAAGCCGCTCATCTTTCTGTCCATCGGCTGCCTGGCGGTGATTGTTTTTTCGTTATATTCCCTGGCCGCGGTGCGCAACAGCTATTTTAAAATTCAAACCACCACCGACGCCGAAACGGTTTTTAATGCGTGGATGTTTTTCCTGTCGCTCAATTTCCTGGTGTTTCTTATCTCCATTTACGCCTCGTGGTATGCGCATGAGCGCGATTTTAAGCTGTTCAAGTTCAAGCGCGATTATATGGCGGCACTGGGGCAGATCAACACGCTCGGCAGCAAGCGTAACGCGCTGAAATCGTCCTGCCACAACCAGATTTTCCGCATTCGCGACGCCGCGCATGAGTGCATCAGTATTTATCGCCAGCACAATTTGCGCAAACGTTCCGATGACCGCCGGCCGCAGGCGTTTGAAACATTGCCGGATATTTTGATTCCGGAATTTGAAGAGGAAGGCTTTGCCACCAACGGCAAGCCGCGCTCCGCGTATTTATTGACCGATTAACTCGCCCTCGACATTTTAGTTGCAAGCGCGGGAACTACGCAAGTAGGCGAAAAGATCCTGGGGGTAAATTGTGTGTGCGGGAAAGCGGTGTAATTTGACGCCGTAAAATTAGGAATTTGCTCCAAACGTCAGGGAGTTTGCAAACGAATTAATTGCAAGAAGACTGCTGCTATGAAACCGTTTCTTCCGCTATTGATTAAATTTAATGCAAAAGAAAAATCGCGTCTGTTGGCGGCGCTGCTCCTATTTGGCTTGTTGTCAGGATGCGGCGGCAAGGTGGATACCGCGGAACGCCGGGTGGTGATGGTTTTTGTCGATATCTCGCTCAGTTCCTTGCCGGAGCGGGAAAATTACAAACACTATTTGGAAAAAATCATTTCTTCGTTGCAGCCGGGCGATGTAATTGCCGGCGGCAAGATCATTGATTTGACTATCGCCGGCTTTACGCCGATTTTCAATGTGCAATTGCCGGCCTTTGATTTTTGGAATGACAATCGCACGCAACATCACAAGCTGGTGCAAAAGCTCACGGCCCAGATGTTTGCCAGTATCGATAGTGTGCTGCAAAGCCGCGGCAAGATTGATAAAAGCGAAATCATTAATTCGTTTATCATCTGCGAGCAATTCATGCGCAACAAGAGCGGCAAAAAAACATTGGTGATTCTTTCTGACATGATGGAATGCTCGGTCGAGTATAATTTCGCGCAAGAGGACGTCAATGCGGCTTATATTGAAGAAGCGATGCGCGCTTTGCGCAGCAAAGGGCGCATTCCCAACTTGCGCAACATCGACGTGTGGGTAGTCGGCGCGTATGCTTCGCAAACGGAAAAATTTTTCAACGTACAGAATTTCTGGGAGCGCTACATCAAAGAGACCGGCGCCACTAGCCGGGCTTATTCACACACCTTGTTGGATTTTGATTGAGTTTTTCGTTTCCCATATTTTAAAACAAAACCCCGTCCTCTTCACCTGAAGAGGGCGGGGTTTGATTTTTTAAGTCTTGCAGCCTTCCCACTCCGTTCGCTCAGGTAAAAGTAAAAATCCTATCCTCGGCCGTGCTCATAAACCGGCTCACACCAATGTTGGTATTTTTCCTCGCGCCCGCGCACGACGTTAAAAAAGATTTCACGGAGTTTTTGGGTAACCGGCCCCATTTGGCCATTACCGACGGCACGATAATCTACGCGATTAACCGCAGTAATTTGCGCGCCGGTGCCGGTAAAAAATATTTCCTGAGCCAGATAAACCTCGCTGCGATCAATTGAGCGCTCAACGACCTGGAGTCCGAGTTTCTCCCGCAGTAGCGCCATCACCGTCTGGCGCGTAATGCCTTCCAAAATGTTGTCGGTAATCGGCGGCGTCAGCACCACCCCGTTACGCAGCACAAAAATATTTTCCGCCGAGCCTTCACAAATATGGCCGTCCTGATTCAGAATAATCGCTTCATCAAAGCCGGCGATTTGCGCGTCGGTTTTGGCAAAGGCGGAGTTGATGTACGCGCCGGTGATTTTGCCGCGCGCCGGCACCATATTGTCATCAACGCGGCGCCACGAAGAGAAGGTTACATGTGAGCCTTCATCCTTCTCGACATACTTTCCAAAGGGCAGGGCCACAATGGCCAGCGCCGGCGTCAAATCATGCAGGCGCACGCCGATAATCTCATCACTATAAAAAGCCAGCGGGCGAATGTAGGTATCGGTTTTGTAATTTTCCTGCCGCAACAAATCGATTAGCGCTTTGGTTAATTCGGCAGCGGTATAGGAAAATTTCATTCGCAACAACTGGGCCGACTCGAGAAAACGACGAAAGTGATCATGCGGACGGAAGATAAAAAGCTGCTGCAAATCTTGATTCCAATAAGCCCGAATACCGCCGAAAACCCCGGTGCCATAATTCAAGCCGTGGGTGAGCACGCCCACTTTGGCTTCACTGTACGGCACGAGGCGGCCATTAAAAAATGCATAGTTGGGTAGAGCCATAAATTACTCCTGGATGCAAAATCTCGAGTTGAGGTGATTATTGATCGTCCGTAATGTAATAAAAATTTTCGTCGCATTCAATACTCTTTTATCTCAAAGTGCTTTTAACGCCTGTTCGAAATCAGCGATAATATCCTCCGTCGCCTCAATACCAACCGACATGCGAATCAGGCTGTCGGAAATACCAAGGCGCAACCGGTCTTGCGGCGACATGCCGGCATGTGAAGTCTGTGCCGGGCGCGTCAGTAGCGTTTCAATTCCGCCCAGACTCGGAGCGCTGATCGGCAATTTGGTCTTCTTGATAAACCGGTCAGCCGCATGGAGGCCGGCTGCCATTTCAAAACTCAACATGCCGCTAAAGCCCTCGAACAACGCGCGCGCGCGTTGATGGCGCGGGTGGCTTTCGAGGCCGGGGTAATTCACTTTTGCGATCGCCGGATGCTGCTCCAAAAACTGCGCGATTTTTATGGCGCTTTCGTTATGCTGGCGCATACGCACCGCCAGCGTTTTCATGCCGCGGTGCAACAGAAAACAAGTGTGCGGATCAAGCGCGCCGCCGAGATGATTGAGTTTGTGGCGGATTTTTTCGATGAGATGGGCATGGCCGATGATCGCGCCTGCAACCAAATCGGAATGGCCGTTCAAATATTTCGTGCAACTGTGCAGTGAAAGGTCGAAGCCCCATTCGGCCGGACGAAAGTTGACCGGACTCGCAAAGGTATTGTCGATCAGCGAAACCAGACCATTCGCCTTGGCAAACTGCGGCACCGCTTTGAGATCGGCAACTTGCAAGAGCGGGTTGGTCATGCTCTCCACGTAAATCGCTTTTGTGTTGGGGCGCAACTGGCTTTTCCACGAAGCGGGATCGTCGGCGTCGATAAAATCATACGACAAACCGAACGCGGCAAAATCTTTCGTGAGCAAATCATGGGTGCCGCCGTAAAGCGTGCTTTGCGCCAGCAAATGATCGCCCGCCGAAAGCACGGTGAGCAGCGCCGTTGAGATGGCCGCCATGCCGCTGGCGGTAACGAGAGCGTCTTCCGCATTTTCCAGGGCCGCAAGTTTTTTGTGCAAGGCGAGATGGTTTGGCGTGTTGTTCAAACGAATATATTTGAGATCATGGTAATTGGTTTCGCCGGC
The DNA here is from genome assembly GCA_964477305.1 of uncultured Cytophagia bacterium. Taxonomy (GTDB): domain Bacteria; phylum Zhuqueibacterota; class Zhuqueibacteria; order Zhuqueibacterales; family Zhuqueibacteraceae; genus Zhuqueibacter. The sequence continues at coordinate 6,852 of CAYZFF010000016.1, read as the reverse complement.
GTATTCAAACATGGCCGATTGGAAAATCGGCATGCTCACCGCGCCGTTAATGCGCGGCTCCGGCTCACCGGCGTGAATGAGTTTGGTGGCGAGGCTCTTGAAGGCTGCTGACATGGGATTTTTCCTTTCCGAGTTTGATTTTTATCAACTCACGGATTTTTATCCGTTAACCGTTTTTCATCCGTTGGTAAATTTTTAGGATTACATTTTGATGGGCTCAAAAAATAGCCGGATTGCTTCAGCCAAACGCTGCGGCGCCGCTGCATCCATATTCAAAAACAAGCACGGCTCAATTAATTCCAATTCCATGAGCGTCAACTGGCCCTTGCGATCAATGCCATCAACGCGCGCATACAAAAGCGGCGACTCGAGCATACGTAAAATGGCCTCGGCCTGTTTGATCAACTCGGGCGGCGGAGTCTGCGGATGATAAGTTCCGCCGAAATCAGATTGCACGCGAAAATCACCGTCTGCCGCGCGTTTCAAAACGGCGTGGCTGAGTTTACCGGCGAAGAAAATTAACGACCACTCGCCGCCCGTTGTTATTTCCTCCACAAATTCTTGAATCATCGCGCCGGAATGGCGTAGAATGTTATCAAGACGCGCCTGATCTGCCCGCGCGGTTGCCGGTGACGTGCGATACGTTTGATAGGCCGTCGCTGAAATCATGGGCTTGATGACTGCCTGCGCAAAACGATTTTCAGTCAGCAGCGAAAATAAATTTGCCGCCGATTCGGCTTCGAGCCAGATCGTTGGGGGAATCAACGCGCCTTTTGCCGCCAAATCCTGCAAATATTTTTTATTCATATTCCAGCGGATAATTTCCGTCGAATTCCAAAGCGTGACTTGCTGTGCCTGGAGATGATCAAGCCATTGGTGAAAATGGCGCGGCTGGCGGTGATAATCCCAGCAAGAGCGGACAACGACTGCGTCAAACTGTTTCCAGTTTACGTTGGGATCATTCCAAATGGCGGGCGTTACTTCGATGTCGAATTGTTTAAGCGGAGCAACGGCAAGCGTATCGTCAACAGTGAGCTGCGCGGCTTGGTGATAAGTGACAAAAGCGATTTTTTGTGTCGGCATGTTTTATCAGGCGGGTGAGGATTTAGATTCGCTCCAATTCAGCAACCGTCATTTCGTGGCGTTGATTGCCCGTATTCAAAGTTGAAATCGGCTCGAACAGCAGCAGGTGAACCTCTTCTGCAGCAACGGGCTGGTGCTCGACTCCACGCGGGACGATAAAAAATTCACCTTCATCGAGCCAAATCTCGCGATCGCGCAAGCGCAAACAGAGTTTGCCTTTTATAATCAGAAACAACTCATCTTCATTCTCGTGTTGATGCCAGATGAACTCACCTTTGAGTTTAACCAGTTTAACCTGTTGTCCGTTCAATTCCCCGACGATTTTGGGCTTCCAGTATTCGGTGAAGAGATTGAATTTTCCTTTGAGATTGACTTTTTGCATAAAATTTTTCCTTTCTATAACCAACTCCATGAACACAGTGCCATTGACGGGATTATAGCGATACGGAGGAATCTCTTTGAAACCGAGTGATTCATAAAGTATTCTGGCGCGTTTCATCGACGGAACCGTGTCCAAACGCATGCGGGAATAACCAAGCTTTTGGGCTTCAGCAATGATAGCCTCGACCAAAGACTTGCCAATTTTAAAATTTTGGAATTGCGGCCTGACGAATAAACGTTTCATTTCGCAAACACCGGCCTCCAATTTTCGCAGCGCCACGCATCCGGCGGCCTGATCTTTATAAACTGCCAGCAACAAGCGTCCGTTTGGCGGGGCATAGTCCGATGGCAAATTTTTCAACTCCTCGCCAAAGTTTTGAAAGCCGAGATCGAAATCCAGCGACGCGGCATATTCTTCAAACAACAAACGCACGGCTTGCAGCGCTTCGCTGCTTTCGGCTGCAACAATTTGAAGCATCGATGATTTAGTCGCCATGAAGTGAGATGCGGTTTTCCGTCATCGCTTGCGCAACGGCCAAAGCGTTGCGGTCAGCGCTTTTTTGCAACGCGGCAATGACATTATCATAATCCTGTTGCTGGCGGTTCTGGCTCAATTTAAATTTCGCTTCGAAGCGTTCAATTTTTATTTCAAAACCGACGATACCGCGCATTTCTTTTTTAACGTACTCCGGCGGCAACGTTTCCAGTTTATACGGTTTATCCGCAACGGTGTTAGTTTCGTATTTATCCACGAGTTGCTTGAGCATGGCGTACAATTCGTCATGATCGCTAACGAGGCGCGGTTTGCCGTAAACATGCACAACCATGTAGTTCCAAGTCGGCACATTGACTTGATTATACCAACGCGCGGAAACGTAAGCATGCGGGCCGCTAAAAATCGCCAGCACGTCGTTGGCGTTCTCAAAAGTGCGCCACTGTTTATTGGCCCGAGCCATGTGGCCGTTGAGAAATTTTTCGCCATTTGCGTTTTGGACAAATTCCAGCGGCAAATGCGTTGCGACCGGTGTTTGTTGATCGCAACTGACGAGCGTGGCAAAGCTGTGTTGTTGGATAAATTCGCTGATGACGGCTTCGTCGGTGACTTGGTAAAGTTTTGGGAGGTACATAGTTGTTAACGCTCTCAAACACAGAATAAAATCTAAAAATTTTTGTGGTGCATAAACTCGTTTTTAACACGGAGCCACGGAGCGAACTGAGAAAACACGGAGTAAAATTAGTTTTCAAAAGTTTTTCTCCGTGACACTCTGAGTACTCTGTGGCTCCGTGTTTTAAAAAATTTTGACTGTTAAGAAGTCTACATGACATTTAGTTTATTACATTCGCCCCAGCAATTCATTTCCGATTCGGATCGACTCCCGCACCAACACCTCGAAATCTTCCCTGCGGCTGCGATGATTCGTAATCGCTACGCGCAAAACATATTTGCCCTGTAAAAATGTCGAAGTCGGCACGGCGATGCCGCGTTCATGCAATTCCATCATCAGCTCGCGATTGATTTGGTTGAGCTGGGTTTCATCGAGGCGCGACGAGATAAAACGAAAGCAGACGATATTCAACGGCACGGGCGCAGCCAGTTCCAACTCCGGACTCGCCTCCACCAGTTGCGCGAGGTAACGGGCCTGTAAAATGTTTTGATGAATCAGGCGGCGAAATTTGTCGAGGCCATACGATTTGAAAGCGAGCCAGATTTTTAGCGCGCGAAAACCACGCGAGAGTTGCAGACCGTAATTTGCAAACCACGGCGGCCCTCCCATGAGGCCGCGATCATGCGGCGCGAGATAGGTCGGCACCACGGCAAACGCTTTTTCATGCGCGGCTTTATTTTTAACCAGCAGGCAACCGGCTTCATAGGGCAGATACATCCATTTGTGTAAATCAAATGCGAGCGAATCGCCACGCTGCAGGCCCGCGAGTTGGCTGCGCATTTCCGGCGCCAACGCGGCGAGCGCGCCAAAAGCGCCATCAATATGGAACCACAGTTTTTCGCGTTGACAAATATCAGCAAGGGCTTCGAGGGCATCGCTTGCCCCAGTGTTAACAGTTCCGGCATTGCCAACGATACAGAACGGCAAATGCCCAGCCTGCCGATCTGCTGCAATGGTTTTTTCTAAACTCGCGAGATCGATGCGATAGTGGCGATCCACCGGAATTTTGCGCAGCGCTTTGTAACCCAGGCCGAGCAGTTCAATTGCTTTTTGCACCGAGCTGTGCGCTTCGCTGGAGCAGTAAACCGTCATCATGCCGGGAACTGCGGCCACACCGTTATTGCGGATGTCAAATTCCAATTGCGTATTGCGCGCAATCGCCAGACCCATCAAGTTGGCCATCGAACCGCCACTCACCAAGACGCCGCTGGCTTCCGACGCATAGCCGAGCATTTCTTTGCACCAATTTATAACTTGCTGCTCGACATAAATCGCGCTGTGATCGGCGCCGCCGCAATTGGGATTCATTGCTGCGGCCAACATTTCGGACAGCATTCCCAACGCGCTGCCGGTGCCGTTGACAAAGCCCCAATACCGCGGGTGAATATTGCCGTGCGGATACGGCAATACATTTTCCAGAAAATCCTGATACGTGTGCTCATCACCCTGCGGGGTGAGCGGCAAAGGTTGTTGCAAATGATCTTTCACCCGTTGCGGAATCGGCCGCCAAGCCGGCTGCTCGCGGATGGTTTGCAAATAGTCCATCATATCATCGACCATGCGATGACCAAGCTCGCGTGTGGCGTGCCAATCTTGCGGATCGAGCGTTTCTTCTGGTCGCAGAATTTCGTCGAGGTTCATGGTTATGAAATTTGCTTAAAAGTGAGTGAAATAGGTGGATTTAAAAAATCAGGGCTTGACTAAAACTTCGTAATGTGTTACTGTCGGTTCGAGTTCACGAAGGAATATTTTGTCTTCGGGATAATATCTCGCCTGCTCAATATCGGCGCCGGCGAATTCTTTGATCATTTCTTTGGATTCCCAAAGCGAGATTAAAAGGAAATGTGCCTGTTCTCCTTCGATTCTTCGCAGGACGTACACACCTTGATTACCCCTGGTCGCACGAAGATCGGGAACGCCGGTTTTATTCAAGTAGTCGAGATACGCCGCGGATTTCGAGGCCGGCGTGACGCCGTGCCAAGTTCTTGCAATCATGACCTCTCCTTATGAATGGCATTATGAGAAACGAGTTGCAATCAAACTAATCCAAGTTTTTCCCACCGGATGAAGAACGACCAACGAATAAAACTTCGTGGCAAATAAAATTAAATCTTTTTCGCTAATTTCCTTCACGAACGAAAATAATGAAATCAGTATTGATCGGCTCAAAGCCTGCGTCGCGAATCGTTTGCGCGATTTGGCCGCGATGATAGGCGCCGTGCAGCGACACATGCGTGAGCGTGTCACCGACCGAATTGCTAAATGCTTCACCTTTGCTGTTGCGATAATTGATTGCCGCATTCAAGGTGTCTTCCGCTAAAGTTTCGAGATACCGGCGATAATCTGCGGCGTTTTTTTCGACTCGAATGGCGCATTGTTCCAGCGAATGATCCGGCCAGACTTCGAGTGTGGAACTATCTGCACCGCGCAAACGCGTGATCCAAATTTGCTCAGCGGCGAGAAGATGCGCCAACAGACGCCGTGCTTTTTCGGGCGGTGTGCTGATACTTTGCAATAATTTTAACACGCGGCGATTCGCCCAATCCGCGTGGCGAAAGAGACGCAAATAATATTCTTTCATTTTTATTTCTCCGAATTGGTACTTCTATATTACATGTCATGCTGGAAGAATCCTGTTCACCTCAAGTACTGTGCTCGATATTAAACAAGATCCCTACCGGATGACATCATTAGCATTGGTAACTCCGCAACACTCGCCAGCAAATGTGTGGGTTGAAGTTTTTCCAGTTGTTCTTTGCGATGCGCGCCGGAGAGCACGCCGACATTCCAGCGCACGCCGGCATTTCGTCCGGCTTGGAGATCGAGTGCCGTATCGCCGACGTTGACGACGCGTGAAACGTCGATAACGCCGGTGGCTTCCATCGCGTGGAAAATCAAATACGGCGCGGGGCGACCCTGCGCGACGTCATCGCCACAGATTACAGCTTGCACGAGATCGTTATTCCAATTCAATGCTTGAAGAATCAACTGGGTGACTTCCCGATCAAAGCCAGTGTTCAGGGCGATTTTGATATTGCGACGGCGGAGCCATGCGAAGGTTTCGGTCACGCCGGAAATCACTTTGACGCCTCGGCTTTGATAAATCTCCGACAAGCGCTGCCGGAATGCAGCAAAAATTTTTTCGGTGCGGGCAACGTTGTTCGGCGCTTCTTGGGGAAACTGATTTTCCACAAAACGTCTGATAACCTCGCGCTTCGAGGCGCCGCGAACGGCATTTAAGGCTTCGCTTGTGACGTTCAATCCGTGCGCTTGCAACGCCGCAGTAAAAGCTTCCGAAACTTCGCCGGCATCTTCTATGGTTGTGCCCGCGAGATCGAACACCACAAGCTCGATTTCGTTCATTTATTTCTCCCCCGCCTGCCAATCGTATTCCATGTATTTTGCAGTTTCCCAAGCTTGTGCTTGTCCCAACAATTTGGCGACGACGTACAACGACATGTCAATTCCCGCAGAGATACCGGCGGAGATGATGATTTTACCATTGTCAATAAAACGCTGGTCTGGTTCAACCTTCGTGTCGGGCGCCGTTTCACGCAGCAATTCAATTGCGCCGTGGTGTGTCGTTGCCGACAGGCCGTCCAACAAATTTGCCTTCGCGAGAACCAGCGCACCGGTGCAGACCGAGAGCAAAAGCTCGGTGGTCTGCGAATGCCTTTTAACCCAATCGAGCACGGTGCTGTTGTGCATTTCGCGACGCGTGCCGAAGCCGCCGGGAATGAGGAGAATATCCGGCGCCGGGCAATCAGCAAAAGTATAACGCGGATTGATGCTCAACTCGTTGCGCGCGAGGATTGCGCGTCTCTCTTGTGCAACCGTATAAACATTGAATGGATTCAACCCGTCGCGTTTGCCGGTCACCGAGAAAACTTCAAACGGCCCGCAGAAATCGAGGACTTCGACTTCATCAAAAATAAAGATGGCGACATTGCGAGCACGATTGGGCATAACTACTCCGGTTAAATATTCTCAAACACAGAGTGTCATTTCGCAGGAATCTTGTTTGTTCTCAGCAATATTTTTGGATTCAAAAGAAGATTCTTTCAGAATGACATTTTTCTTTGATTATAAAAATTCAATAACTCAGCCGAGTTTTTATTCCGGCAATATACGTACGCGCCAGAACGAATCGCACAGCCCAAGCTTGGTGAAAATTTCTTCCATCTCGTCGGGGCCGGGGCGACGTGATTCTTCGGTTAAACGA
>CAYZFF010000015.1:5861-31807 GCA_964477305.1 uncultured Cytophagia bacterium | reverse complement strand
GCTTAATCCGTTTGATCCGCTTACCTATTCTTGAAACATGTGCTGAATAGATACCATTTGTAAAAGTAAATATGGCTGGAGCAATTTTCAAGGCGCTTCGCCCGCAAAAATAACGCGCAACCCGCGCGCCAACGCAGCGGGGAAAATGCTGTTGTGGGTTTCATCGGGAAAAACCTGGCTATTGAGCACAAGGCCACGATAGCTGCGGGCGCGCAGGCGGCGGACAAGTTCCTGTAGATCATCCACCATCGACCGGCCAATTCCAGGCTGATTTTCATGCTCGCCAACCGCGAAAAAAACGCGCGCCGGCAAGGCTTTGTGCTGGCCGGCGTAAGCGTTCTCCACGGCAAAAATCATTTTATTATCATACCACAGTGAAGGGCTGACCAAAATATACCGTTGAAATAATTCGGGCCGGGTTAACAAAATATAGGTGCCGAACAACCCGCCGTACGAATGCCCGACCAGCGTTCGGTCATTCGGCTTTATGCGATACTGCATTTGCAAAAAAGGCAGCAATTCCTCTTCAATAAACGCGCGGAAATTTTCGCCGCCGCCGGAATATTTTTGAAACTCCGGGCCGTAGCCGCCTTCCAAAGTGTAAGTTGGCGTATAATCGCGCGTGCGCCAACGGCGATAATTGGGTATATTCTGGCTCGCACCTTCATAAGCAATACTGACAATGATCATTTCCGGAAGATTGCCCCGATCAACAAAATGCTCGACAATATTATGCGCCAACGCAAAAGCATAATCGGCGTCTAAAGTAAAAATGACCGGATAAGTTTGCGTCGATTCGCGATACCGCCGTGGCAAACTGATATACAAAACGTATGGCGCGTCCACGCGTTGGGAATAAAATGAACGCACTTCAGTATGCGGCAGCGTATACGCCCGCAATGTATCAACCTTGTTTTGCGCGAGTATCGGAGACGTGCTTGCCAACAGCATCACAAAAAACAACCGCTTCATATTTGTCATACGCACACCGTAACGTTGCCGCAGGATCGACGGATGCGCCCTGCCGCACTGGCGAAACGACGACAACAGTAAAATTCATTCATAACGCAACGCCTCCACTGGATTTGCCAGCGCGGCTTTGAGTGATTGAAAACTAACCGTCAGCCAGGCAATGGTCAGTGCCAGCACACCAGTTAAAGCAAAAGTGCCGAAGCCGATGGTGGTGCGATATGCGAAATTCTCCAGCCAGCGGTTCATCACCCAATAACCGGCCGGCATCGCGATGAGACTTGCGATAAAAACCAATTTGATAAAATCTTTCGAGAGCAAGGCGACAATATTCGGCAGCGAAGCGCCCAACACTTTGCGCACGCCGATTTCCTTGGTGCGCTGCTCGGCGGTGAATGACGCCAGGCCGAAGAGACCAAGACCGGCGACGAAGATGGCGAGAAAAGCAACATACACGAACACTTCCGTCAGTTTTTCTTCGGACTGATACAACGCGTTGAAATCAGCATCTAAAAACGAATATGCAAACGGGATTTCCGGTGCGAAATTTTGCCCCGTGCGTTTAATGAATGCGATCGTCGCGGGAATATCTTCGGGCCGAATTTTAACGGACACATGCGCATAATCCGGAATCATCGCTAACACCGCCGGACGAATTTGCTCGCGCAACGATTGGAAATGAAAATCCTTCACCACCCCGATAATCGTCGCGGTAAAATCAATCGCGCGGGGATCGCGCACAATTTGTTTGCCCAACGCCGCGGCGGGTGAACCGAAACCGAAGCTGCGCACGGCTTCTTCATTTACCACCACCGCGACTTCACGCAAACGTCCGTCGGCATCACGCACACCCGCGTCGGAGCTTAGGGCTTTTGAAAAATTGCGTCCGGCAATTAATTCAAGACCGAACATCTCAACAAAATGGTAGTCCACCAAAAACTCGGCAATGCCGCGGCCTTCGGCGGCAGGCGCGCCTTTGACCGCATAGATATCACCGCCTAATTCGCTGCCGGGAACGCCCGACGAAGCCGTGACCTCAATAATGTGCGGGTTTTGCAACAGCGCGGCTTTGAAGGCGTCAAGTTGCGGTTGCAATGCGCGACCGACATTGGGAGGAATGACCACAACATGCTCTTTCGCAAAACCCAATCCTTTGCTGTGCATAAATTGCAGTTGCTTGAACACCGTCAGCGTCGCGATGATCAAAAACGCGGAAATAGCGAACTGGAACACGACGAGGCCTCTGCGCACGCCGGCGCCTTTGGGCGCACCGGTCAGCGCGCCTTTTAGAACTTTGCCGGGCGTGAATGCAGAGAGAAAAAATGCGGGATAACTGCCGGATAAAATTCCTACGAGCAGTCCGACGCCGGCCAAGCCGACCACAACCAGCCAATTATATGGAGAATCAGCGACCGGCGCTTTGCCGACGTACGAATAAAATTTTGGCGTCAACCATTCAGCCAATCCAATCGCGAGCAACAGCGCGACAAAAGTTAAAATGACCGATTCACCCAAAAACTGTTTGATGAGTTGACTCCGATTCGCGCCGACGACTTTACGCATGCCGACTTCGCGCGCGCGATTGAGCGAACGCGCTGTTGCCAGGTTCATGAAATTGATGCAAGCGATGAGCAAAATAAAAAAAGCCACGAGCGCAAAAATATACAGTGATTGTTTTTCACGGCCAGGCTGCAATTCTCCGTCAAAATTGCCGCCGAGATGAATGGCGGTGAGCGGCTGCAGAAACGGCACATATGCATAGCCCCGCGATTTCAGCGCGTCGCCGACATATTTGTCGATGAACGCCGGCATTTTCGCGGCCAGCGCTGCCGGGTCAGCATTTTTTTGCAGCAACACATAAGTATGGGTGGTGCGGCCGCGCCAAAACCACGCATTAATGCTCTCGCCGGTGGTGACATCGCCGTCAAAAATTTTGTTTAAATTCACTATTGGCAAGAGAAAATCAAAAGTAAAATGCGAGTTGTGTGGAATATCGGCAACCACGCCGGTAACAACGGCGTCCTGTGTCACCCGCGTCGGTTTGCCGGAATCATCGCGCTGTTTCGGATCGATGATCAACGTTTTACCCAAAGGATTGTCACTGCCAAAATATTTGGCCGCCATCGTTGCGGAAATAACAATGGCATTGGGTTCCGTGAGTGCAGTTTTCGGATCACCCTGTAAAAGTGGCCAGCTAAAAATTTCCAATGCCGCAGCGTCAGCAAAGAGCAGATTGCTCTCGTTAAATTTTTTGTCTGCAAAAGAAATTTCCACTGGGTTTTTCGGGTCGGAAGTTGTCACGAAACGCGCATAATTGATGATTTCCGGGAAATCACGGCGCAGCGCCGGGGCCCACAATATCGGCGTCGTCGCGCTTGGACCGCCCTTGCCGCTCGCCAGCAGTTTCACCTCCATCGCCAGGCGATAAATTTGCTCGCGCTGCTGGTGGTACTGATCATAACTCACTTCATCGCGCACAAATAACATGATCACGATGCAGCAAGCCAAGCCCAACGCCAAGCCGAAAACATTGATAAATGTCAACCCCTTGTGCTTGCGAAAATTTCGCAGCGTAATTTTGAGATAATTTTTAAGCATGTCAAACTCCAGTATTCGGTTTTTAGCGGGAAGATAATGTCACTGCTTACGGCCAGTTTTTACTCGTATCGCAACGCCTCCACGGGGTTTGCCAATGCGGCTTTAATCGCATGCGCGCTCACGGTTGCCAGCGCAATCAATAACGCCGCGCCACCGGCGAGTGCAAACACCCACCAGCCGATGTCGATGCGATACACAAAATTTTGCAGCCACCCTTGCATGATGAAATAAGCCACGGGCGCGGCCACCAGAAATGCCATGAGCACCAGCCGCATAAAATTTCTGGCGAGCAGAACGACCACATTGGATAAAGAAGCACCGAGCACTTTGCGGATGCCGATCTCTTTCGTGCGCTGCTCCGTAGTGATTGATGATAAACCAAACAAACCCAAACATGCCGTGAAGATCGCCAGTCCGGCGATGATGCCGACGATTTGGCTCACCTGCTGGTCGGAGAGATAAAGTGAAGCGAAATGTTCGTCGAGAAAAATATATTGAAATGGCCGGTCGGGCACGTGTGCGGCCCAAATCTTTTCGAGATGCGCAAGAGCCGCGGCATAATTTTGCGGACTGATTTTGACCGACATTTCATCATAGCCCCAAGTCTGGCTGCTGATATAAAGCGGCTGAATTTTGTGGTGCAACGAATTGAAGTTGAAATCTTTCACCACGCCGATCACCGTGCCGAGAGTATCTTCCCAACTCACACCGAACTGTTTGCCAATCGCATCATCCCATCCGAGGTCTTTAACTAATGCTTCGTTTACGATATAAGCGAAACGTTTGTCCGTCGGAATCTTTTCTGAAAACGCACGGCCCGCGACGATTTCCAAACCGTAAAATTCAATAAAGTTTCGTGCCACGTGCAGATGCGAAGGCGAAAGTCTGATTTCGGCGCTGTCGCCTTTGGTGCGCGCGCTGTTCTGATGAATGTTGTTGCCTAAACGCTGGCCTGAGGCCGTGACGGCGAGAACGGCGGGATTGCGCAAAAACTCTTCTTTCAATAGCTCATACTTTTGATTACTTGTCCTATTCATTTGCAGAAGAACGATTTGATCCCGCTGGAAACCGGGGTCGCGATCTTTCATGAACCGAAATTGCTGCACTGCCAAAGCCGTGCCGACGATCAACGCAATCGCGATGGCAAATTGCGCCACCACCAAAACGTTGCGCAGCGTGGCTTTGCGGCCACTCGCGGGGGACTTATCTTTCAAAACTTCGACCGCATGGAATGATGAAAGAAAAAGTGCGGGATAAATGCCGGCAACGAGTCCCAGCAAAAACGTGAAGCCGAGGATGCCGGGCAACAGTGCGGGATCGCTAAACAAATTCAACTCCAAAGCGCGGCGGCTGATCGTGTTCAACAACGGCAGTGCCAATTCGGCAAGGAGCACGGCAACTGCCAACGCCATAAAAGCGAGCAGCACCGACTCGCTCAAAAATTGCCGGGCAAGCTGGATGCGATGCGCGCCAATGGATTTGCGCACGCCCACTTCTTTCGCCCGGCTCGCAGAGCGCGCCGTGGACAAATTCATGAAATTGATGGCGGCAATGACAAGCACAAAAACGGCAAGCAGAGAAAAAACAAAAATATATTTGCCGTCGAATTTTTGCCAATTATTGTAATCGTGCGTGATGTTCATCGAACCGAGGTGGACTTCGTGCAGCGGTTGCAAGTACAATTCATAAAACTTTTTGCCCTCACCCATGTTTTTTTCGAGAAATTGCGGGAAGGCCGCTTCGAGTTTTTCGGCGTCGGCGCCGGGCGCGAGCAAAAGATAGGTGTTCAACCAATTCGAGCCCCAGTTGCTGCGCGCCCGCTCGTCTTCAATCGTGCTCACAGAAAAAATTGCGTCGAATTGCAAATGCGAAGTTTTTGGAAGGTTTTGCAAAACACCGGTGATTTTAAGCTGCCGTTCGCCCTGCAAGAATGACTTGCCGATCACGTCGTCCGTGCCGAAAAGTTTTTGCGCGGTTTCTTGCGTGAGCACGGCGCTGTTTGGCTCATTCAGCGCGGTGGCGCGGTCGCCGCGCAGCAACGTGAAATCAAAAACCGTGAAAAAAGCCGGATCGGTCAAAAAAGTTTTCTCGACAATGATTTGCTTGGGATCGTTGCGCAACACTGTGCCGCCGTTCACGAAGCGCACGAAATCGACGATCTCGGGATAGTCCGTCTTCAAAGCCGGGCCCATGGGATACATTGAAAGCGCGACGCGCTGCGGGCTGATGCCTTCAAAGCTTTGCACTTCGTTCAGGCGATAAATATTTTCGCCCTTCGCGTGCAAGCGGTCGAAGCGCAGTTCGTGATCGATGAAAAGATAAATCAACAAACAAGCGGCCATTCCCACGGCCAGGCCAAGTATGTTGATGAAGGAATAAATCTTTTGCTTCCACAAATTGCGGAAGGCGATTTTGAGATAGTTTTTGAGCATGGTTGACTCCAGTTTTCAGTGATCAGTAATCAGTTCATGTGATGGACTGATCACTATTTACTGATTCTTTCTTTACTCATAGCGCAGCGCTTCCACCGGATTCGCCAGCGCGGCTTTGACCGACTGGTAGCTTACCGTCAGCCAAGCGATCATCAATGCCAGCGCGCCGGCCAAAATGAAAATACCAACGCCGAGGTCGATCTTGTAGGCAAAATTTTGCAGCCAGCGATTTATAAAGAAATAAGAAATCGGCGTCGCGGCGATAACGGCGCTGAACACAAGCCTGATGATGTCTCGCGACAACAACACGACCATTTGTTTCACCGACGCGCCGAGCACTTTGCGAATGCCGATCTCTTTGGTGCGTTGTTCGGCGGCGAATGACGACAGGCCGAACAGGCCGAGGCAAGAAATGAAAATCGCAAACACGGCAGCATAGGTGACGATGGATTCCAGGCGTTTTTCGGCGCGATATTGCCGGTCGAGGTCCTCATCCAGAAAAGAGAAGTCAAAAGGTTGATTCGGATTGACCGTCTTCCATTTTTGTTCAATGAGCGCCAAAGAAGCCGAAACTTCGCGGGGCGCGATTTTAACGAGAAGGTGTGAGAGCGGCATGGCCGGACGCACGTAAAGAACCGCCGGCTCGATGGAACTACGCAAGGACTGAAAATGAAAATCTTTCACGATGCCGATGATCGTGGGATTCGAAGGCACGGCGCGGCTCTCAAATTTCGTAAATGTTTGGCCCACCACCGGCGCGGCCAGCTCAAATTCCTTGACAAAGCTTTCATTGACGATTACGGCTTGTTCGGCGTCAGTGGAAATCTCACGCGAAAAATTTCTGCCGGCGGTGAGCTGCATGCCAAGCGTTGCGATGGCGTCGTAATCCAGCCGGTAATGAAATACCTTGACCGTTTTTCCATCTTTCTCAACGCCGGTGCTGGATAATCCTCGGGTAAACGAGAGCGACATGGCCGTGACCGCAACGATATTGGGATGTCCGGCCAGCTCATTTTGCATGAAGTCGAAGATTCTATCGCCTGGCTCGATATTCTGAAAGCCGGCGCGGGTGGGAATGACGACGAGGTGTTCCTTGTCGAATCCGAGATTTTTGTTGGCAAGAAAGCGAAATTGCTGCGCCATCAAAAGGGTGATGGTGATGAGTGAAACCGAGAGCACAAATTGGGTGATAACGAGCGATTTGGTGAAAAAATTTTTGCCGCCGAATTTCAGCTTGTTTTTGAAGACTTCCGTCGCTTGCAATTTCGCGAATCGCCAGGCCGGATAGCCGCCGGCAACGAGGCCGGCAAAGAGCATCAACCCCGTCAACACCGCCCAAAAGCGCCATTGCTCGTACCCGAAAACCAATGCTCGATCGGCAAGATTGCCGAAGGTCGGGGCGAATGCTTCCGCCGCGCCCATTCCCAAAATCAACGCGAGCAGGCTTAACACCAGCGTTTCAAAAATAGATTGCTTGAAAAGCTGTTGCCGCTCGGCGCCGAGCACTTTGCGCAGGCCGAACTCTTTGAAGCGCGTGGAGGAGCGCCCCAAAGAAAGAATCGCGAAATTGAAGCAGGCGATGAGCAAGATGGCCAGCGCAATGCCGGAGAGAATGAGCAAACTTGTCGGATTGCCGCGAGGGCCCAAGCCGTTGCCGCCGCCAATCGCGCCGAGATGGTATGCCGTGAAGGGTTGCAGCTTGATTTGAAAATCGTTCGGGCTGAGTTTCTCAGCTTCCAAAAATCCACTCAGATTTTTTTCAACAAATCGGATGAACTTATCTTCAGTTGATTTGACTTGATTCGGTTCGGCAAGCAACACGAATGCATTCGGATCGAAACTGCCCCAATTCTGCAAAAACCCTTCGCCGAGCACAAGCTCGGTTTTTTCAAACGGCAGCAGAAAATCGAATTTGAGGCTCGAGTTTTCCGGCAGACGCGAAAGAATACCGGTCACTGCAAAAGCCTGGGTCTCATTGCCCAAATCAAATGTGAGCACTTTGCCAATGGGATTCTCGCTGCCAAAATATTTTTCGGCCATGGCTGCGCTCAAGACCACACCGCTGGGATCCTTCAGCGCTTGTGCGGCATGGCCCTGCGCGAGCGGAAAGCTGAACATCTCGAGAAACGCCGGATCGACGAAAAGAATCGGCTCGACAAACATTTTTTCGTCACGTCGAACCACTGTTTGCGTTCTCCAAAATCTCACTGCCTTTTCGATCTCGGGGATTTGCTGTTCGAGCGCCGGAGCCAACGGCGCGGGCGTCGTGTATCCCGTCCTGCTTTTGAGCGTAAGAATCACGCGGTGAATGCGAGCTGCCTTTTCATGGAATTTATCATACGAAAGCTCGTGCAGAATCAAATTAGCGAGCAGAATGCAACAAGCCAGGCCGAGGGCCAGCCCGAAAAGGTTGATGACAGAATAAGCTTTGTGCTTGAGAAGATTTCGCAGCGCGATTTTGAAATAGTTTTTAAACATGGTTTTGCTCTAGTTTTCAGTATCAGTTCACGGTTTACTGATCTTTGCTTACTTCTTATTCATACCGTAACGCTTCCACCGGATTCGCCAGCGCGGCTTTGATGGTTTGTACGCTGACGGTGAGCAAAGCAATGATCAGCGCCAATCCACCGGCCAGCACGAAGACACCCCAACCAAGATCTATCCGATAAGCAAAGCCTTGCAGCCAACTGTTGATGAAAAAATAAGACACCGGCCACGCGATGAGATTGGCAATCGCGACCAGCTTGACGAATTCTTTGGACAACAAACTCACGATGCCCGGCGTGGTGGCGCCCAAAGCTTTGCGAATACCGATCTCTTTTGTGCGTTGTTCCGTCGCGTAAGTAACCAATCCCAGCAAGCCAAGGCATGAGATGAAAATCCCCACACCGGCAAAGATGCCGAAAAGCTTCCCCAATGCTTGATCGGTACGGTAATAGCGTTCCAAACGATCATCGAGAAAGTACGAGGTAAAAGGTTGCCCGCCGCTAAACATTCTCCATTGATCTTTCACATCGTGAATGATCGCTGGGATATCGCCTTGCACTCGCAGCACGACGCGCGTTGGCGCCCGTCGCGAAAGCAGCGTGACCATCGGCAGAATCGGTTGATGCAATGGCTCATAATGAACGTCTTCAGTCACGCCGATGACGTTCATTGTCCTTTCTCCCTCGGCAAAAAAGCCAATGAGTTTACCACCGACCGGTTGTTCGTATCCCAGAAGCGTTGCAGCGCGCTCATTGATGATCACCGCATTCGATGAGTCGGTGGTGAACTCTCGATTAAAAAATCGGCCTTCTTTCAATCTCACACCCATGACTTCCAAAAAATCGTAGTCGCACCAAAGTTGGCGCAACATGATAAGACCTGAGGTCTCGTCGCCCTCACGCCGGTACGCCGCACTGCCGATATCATTACCGGGAAGGTTTTGCGTAAAGCCCGCAGCGATGATGCCAGGGCGGTTCAAAAGTGTTTCTTTGAAGCTCTTACACTTCTCGCCCAAAAGCCAGGTGTTATCCACAACTAACATCTGCTCTTTGTTAAATCCAAGATCGCGGCCGCGAATGAACTGGAGCTGGCGATACACGGCCATCGTACCCACCATCAACGCAATCGAAATAGCAAATTGCAGCACGACCAGCAAGCTGCGCAACCTACTGCCGCGCATGCCGCTGCGCAACTTACCTTTCAACACATTGGCGGGTTGAAAAGAAGAGAGAACGAACGCCGGATAGCTGCCGGCCAAAGCGCCAACGAAAATCGTGAACGCGGTTAGAACCGTCAGGGTTCGCGGACTGGCCAATGCTTCCAGCGAGAGCGACTTAGAGGTAAGATCGTTAACCAAAGGCAACGCCAGTTCCATGATACCGAGACTGAAAATCATTGCCAAAGCAGTGAGCAAAACGGCTTCACCAACAAACAGAAAAACCAATTGCGGTACGTGAGAACCAAGCACTTTGCGCACGCCCACTTCTTTGGCGCGGCGCGCCGAACGCGCGGTGGTAAGATTCATGAAGTTGATGCAGGCGATCAGCAAAATGAACACGGCGATCATAATGAGCGCGTACACTGTGGCGGCGTTGCCAGGCGGAAAGGCTTCCTCATCGAGGTGCGAGTGCAAATGGATACTGGATACCGGCTGGAAACGGTAACGATAGTACATGCCTCGGGATTCCATTTCCGTCCAATTACCGCCCAACTCTTTTTCCACCGCAGGCCGAACGTGGTTCGCGACAATCGACTGAAAGGTGGATTCGGCTTGTTTGCGAGAAGTTCCTTTTTTCAGTAACGCATACGTGTACCAAGAATTGTTGAGCCAATTGGGTGTTTCCGGAATGTGACGGCCAACCAATGAGGCCAACAGGCCGAAGCGCCAATGCGACTGCCGTGGAAACTCCTTCACCACACCACAAATCATGAACTCCGAGCTTCCGTCGACCTGCAAAGTTTTGCCCAACGCCGTCTCGTCACCGAAGTATTTGCGGGCAATGACGTCTGTGATGACGATGGTATTGGGTTGGGTCAGAAACGTATTGGCATCACCTTCCAACACTTCGCAGGAAAAAACTTTGAAGAACGACGAATCAGCAAAGAAGAGTAAATATTCATTGAATGCTTTGTCGCCATAACGAATGGCACAGTCACTGACCGGAGTGCCGCCTCGTGATCGTATATGGGTTGCGGCCTCAACTTCCGGCACCGTCTCTCGAAGACTAGCGGCCACAGGGCCGCTGCTGCGCGCGGTAATGAATTCCCGGTCCTGTACGTGTGCGTCGAGCGTAATGCGGTAGAGGCGATCGGCATTTTTGTGGAAGCGGTCATAGGAGAACTCGTCGCCAACAATCATAAAGATAATCAGACAACAACTCATGCCAATAGCGAGGCCAGCGAGGTTGATAGCCGTATAGGTTTTTTGCCGGAGCAAATTCCGGATTGCGAGTATCACATAGTTTCCGAGTATTGACATCGTTTCTCATCCCTTCTCACATATCGTATTGCTGCTGGCCTCGGCTTTCAGCGATCGGTAGAGTATACATTATTCAATTGTTGACTCTGAAAGCTTATTCATATCGCAAAGCTTCTACTGGATTCGCCAACGCGGCTTTGATGGCTTGAACACTTACCGTGAGCAAGGCAATTAGCAACGTCAGTCCGCCGGCAAGCGCAAAAACCCACCAACTCAGGGTGACACGATAAGAAAAATTTTGCAGCCATAGATTCATGGCAAAATACGCCACCGGCCAGGCGAGGAGATTGGCGACTAAAACCAAACGCACAAAATCTCTGGAAAGCAACAGCGTCACGTTCGACACGGTTGCGCCCAACACTTTGCGAATACCGATCTCTTTGGTACGCTGCTCGGCCATAAAGGAAACCAGGCCGAACAAACCGAGGCAGGCAATGACAATCGCCAAGATCGAAAAGGCGTTAAAAATTTCACCCAGACGTTCTTCAGCTTTGTATTGCCTGTCATAATCTTCATCGAGAAAGAAATATTCAAAAGGTCGGCCCGGCAATAGCGTGCCCCACTTTTGCCGCACAAACGTCATGATCTCCGCGGTATTCCCTGGTCTAATCTTGAGTGAGAGATATTGAAAAGTTTGTGGGCGCAGCAGCAGCATGAGCGGACCAACTTCCTCATGCAGCGATCTAAAGTGAAAATCTTTGACAACGCCGATGACCGCCGGCGAAGTGAAGCCGTCTAAAGCTTTATTAACAGCGACGTTCGCAGCGGGCCAACCAAAGGCTTTTACCGCGGCTTCATTTATCAACGCAACTTTGCCGCCAACATCGGTTGTAATATCTTTGGAGAAATTTCTGCCGGCGATTATGTTAAGGCCATAGGCATCCAGAAAATCGTGATCGACGAAAAGTAAATTCATTTGCACACGATTATCTTCATGCTCGCGTTCACCGATCAAATTATTGGAAACCCCGCGGCCGGGCACACTGTGTGATGCGGCGGCGCGCAAAACCCCGGGGTGCAGCAAGAATTCATTTTTGATGGACTCATATTTTTCCGGCAGATCGCTTCTGCCGCGCACCGCAAGCACCAGCATTTGCTCTTTGTCAAAGCCCAAGTTTTGGGCCCGCAAAAACTGCAATTGCTCCGAAACGACCAACGCGCCGGCGATCAAGGCAATGGAAATGGTGAACTGCGCCACAACTAAAGTTTTTCGCAAAAATTGCCCAGAACCCATACGAGATAAAGCGTTGCCGCGCGCTCGCAATCTGCCTTTCAAGACTTCGATTGGCACAAAATTCGAAAGCACAAACGCCGGGTAACTTCCGGCGAGTATTCCAACCAGCACAGTCAACAGCATCAAACTCGCCGCCAACGTGGTGTCAGTAAACGGATCAAAACTCAGGCGCTTGGCGGCAAGTTGATTGAAAAAGGGCAGCACAAATTCCACCAGCGCAATTGCCAATGCCGTTGCCAGCGCACTATGCAACAGCGCTTCACTCAAAAACTGTTTGATCAATTGCGGCCGTTGCGCACCCACCACTTTGCGCAAGCCGACTTCCTTCGCGCGCCGCACCGAGCGTGCCGTAGCGAGGTTCATAAAGTTGATGCAGGCGACCAGCAAAATCATTGCCGCGGCTAATGCGAAGATATAGACATAGACGATATTCCCGTTCGCTTCCAGTTCATAACGCAAATGTGAATGCAAATGAATGAACGTCAGCGGTTGCAGAAAAAATGTATACTTTTGATTGTTGCCGCGAATCGCTTCACCCACATACCGGTCGGCGGCTTTGCTGAGTTTCGGTTCGAGCGCCGTGACAGAAACGCCTTCAGCAACTTTAATGTAAGTGTGCAACATAGTCGCATGCCAATTCTGCATAAACTGTTGTTCACGCAACGCTGCAAGCGAAGCCAGCAGCTCTGGCTGGAAGTGGCTATGAGGCGGAATGTTTTTCAACACGCCGGTCACCAGATAAGGCTTGCCGTTTATTTCAAGATTTCGGCCAATCGCATTGGCGCTGCCAAAATATTTGACGGCTTTCTCAGCAGTAAGCACAACGGAATTGGGTTGTACAAAAACTGTCGCTGGATCACCATAAGCGAGCGGAAAGTTAAAAATCTTGAAAAAGCTCGCATCAACCATGTACGCGCGCTCTTCATAATCTCTTTTTTCCGGCGAGCTGCCAACCAACATTGTGCCGCCGGGCAGGACTTGCACCACGTCGGTGATTTCCGGATAATCATTGGCCAAAGCTTGCGCCAATGGGCCCATCACCGGCGCAAACGACGTGGGCACACCGCGTGTCTCAATGGTCACCGCCACGCGAAAGAGACGATTCGCGTCCAGATGAAAACGATCATAACTCAACTCGTCTTGCACGTAAAGCAAAATAAAAATACAACACGCCATGCCGAGCGCGAGTCCGGCCACATTAATCAGCGCATGCGCTTTATACTTGAATAAATTTCTGGCGGCGATTTTGAGGTAGTTTTTGAACATTTTCAATTCCAGTGTTCGGTAATCAGTCCCACTTAAATGGAGGACGAATCACTTATGGCTATTTACATTTTATTCGTATCGTAACGCATTTACCGGATTCGCCAGCGCAGCTTTAATGGAGCGATAACCGACGGTTAACAGTGCGATCATAACAGTGAGCAAACCAGCCAAAACAAAAATCCCGGGACTCATTTCCGCGCGATACGCGAAATCTTGCAGCCAGCGTTGCATAACAAAATAAGCCACGGGACATGCCACGAGATTAGCAATCACCACGAGGCGCACGGTTTCTTTGGAAAGCAAGCTAACAATACCGCCCGTCGTGGCGCCGAGCACTTTGCGAATACCGATTTCTTTGGTGCGCTGTGCAGTCGCGAAAGAGACCAGTCCGAACAAGCCGAGGCACGCGATGAATATTCCTAACCCGGCGGCATAAGTTGACATCCTTTGCAGACGCAGTTCACTTTGATATTGTCGCGCCATACGCTCGTCGAAGAATGAATACGAGAACGGATGTTCGGGATCGAATTGCTGAAATTTCTCTTCAAGAAAGCGCAATGTTTCCGGAATATTTTGCGGTCGAATGCGCACAGAGAATGTCGTCATCCATTCCGGTGGCGGGATAAAAAACAGCAGCGGGCCGATGCTTTCGTGCAGCGAGCGGAAATGGAAATCTTTCACCACCCCAACGACGGGGGCCGCTTGGCGTTGAATCGCAGGCATCGCAATCGTCTTGCCGAGCGGATCGTTCCAGTTTAATTGTCGCGCCGCTTCTTCATTGATGATAAATGCACTCGTGCTGTCGCTCGCCAATTCTCTGGAAAAGCTGCGCCCTTGTGCAATTTGTATCTGGAACGTATTCAAGAAATCATGATCGCCCACGAGCATACGCATCGGCGGCGCTTGATCGGGCTGGACGCCTTCAGGCTGCGTGGGGATTCCCCAGTCGCTGCCGCCGGGCAAATTCGCCGAAGCCGAAACGGCCACGATGTTCGGATGTTGCAACAACTCGTGTTTCACGTTTTCATAATTTCGCGCCAGCGCCGGATTTTGCATTGGAATCGTCAAAATTTGTTCCGGGTTGTAGCCGAGATTTTTCTCGCGAATAAATTGCGCCTGCCGATAGATGACTCCGGTCGCCATCAACAAAAAAGCCGAGAGTGCAAATTGGAAAATCACCAACCCGTTGCGCAGCGCGGATTTTTTCGCCATGCCGCCGGCTTGACCTTTGAGCGCGGTTGCGGGCCGAAAGGCTGAGAGCGCGAACGCGGGATAGCTGCCGGCGAGGCCGCCGAGCAACAGTGTAAATCCGACCACGGCGAGCCACAACAACACATTGCTATGCCATGCAATTTCGAGATTCGCATTCACCAGGGTATTGAACGTCGGCAGGAAAAATTCTGCCAGGCTGATGGCAAGCATGATGGCAAAGACACACAATAAAATCGCTTCGGTGAGAAACTGGCCAATTAGCTGCTGACGCAACGAACCGAGTACTTTGCGCACGCCAACTTCTTTGGCGCGGCGCGCGCCCTGTGCCGTGCTGAGGTTGATGAAGTTGATCGCGGCGACAATCAAAATGAGTAGCGCCACGCTGGAGAAAATGTAGATGTACGCCATATCCGAGTTCGGCGTCATCTCGCGGAAAAGATGCGAGTGCAGATGAATTTTGGGCAATGGCTGCAAAAACGGCGCGTAGCGTGCCGCGGCTTCTGCGCCCATGCCTTTTTGCAACACCACGGGAATTTTGGCTTCAACCATTTGCGGCGAGACGTTTTCCTTCAGTAGCAGATACGTGTAGAATTGATTCCATTGTATCCAATTGTCGCGTTGCGGATGGGTGAAACCAGCCAACGACAGCAAAAAATCAAATGTGAAATGTGAGTTCGACGGAACGTTGTCGAGCAGCGCCGTGATCAAATATTCCGTGCGATTGTCCAGCGTCAGCGTTTGGCCGACAGGATTGGCGTCGCCAAAATATTTTCGTGCAAAGTCGCGCGTAACCACCATCGTGTTGGGCGCGGTGAGCGCGGTGTGCCCCTCGCCCTGCAGCAGCGGGAAATTAAAAACGCGCAGCGCCGTGGAGTCGGTATACAAACCCTCGTTTTCATAAAAACGCTTCTCACCTTTGCCGACTAAAATTTGCCCGACGATGACGAAACGCACGGCGTCTTCCACCTCCGGCACTTCTTTTTTTATCGCGATACCCCAGGGGCCATTCACCTTCGCGATGCCATTATCAAATGCCGCGCCCTGTATGCGCGTGGCCAAACGATAGAGACGATTCTTATTCTGGTGATATTGATCGAAACTCAATTCATGCTGCACGTATAGCAAAATGAGCAGGCAGCACGCCATGCCGACCGCCAGTCCGGCGATATTGATGCAAGCGTGGCCTTTTTGTTTACGTAAACTGCGCAGGGCGATTTTGAGATAGTTTTTGAACATGATAGTGTCCGAAGTCTTGGGTTCGATGTCCGAGGCCTCTATCCAAACGAGACGCGTTTTTAATCCATTTCTGCTTTATTCACATCGCAATGCATCTGCCGGATTCGCCAGCGCGGCTTTCACCGATTGCAAGCTCACGGCCAGCAATGCGATCATGAGCGCGATGCTTCCGGCCAGAATAAATGTCATCGTGCCGATGTCGATGCGATACGCAAAATCCTGCAACCAGCGATTCATAATGTAGTAAGCCAACGGCGAGGCGATAAGCATGGCAATAACGATGAGTTTGACGAATTCTTTCGAGAGCAAACCGACAATACTCGCCACCGACGCGCCGAGGACTTTGCGCACGCTAATTTCTTTCGTCCGTTTTTGAATCGTGTACGAGGCGAGGCCAAATTGACCGAGGCAGGCGATAAAAATCGCCAGCGCCGCGAAAATACTGAAGATTTTTCCGGTGCGTTGTTCGGCGCGGTACTGCGCATCAAAATCCTGATCGAGGAAAGAAAACTCGAAAGGTTGTTGTGGCACAAATTCCCGCCAAAGGGTTTCAACGGATTGCACGGTCGTTGTGATATTTTCCGGTCGCACACGAATCGACAGGTATTGATAAAACGGTTGATGCAGAATGACCAGTGGCTGAATTTTCTTGTGCAGTGATTCAAAATGGAAATCTTTCACAACGCCAATAACATTGGCACGCCACAGCGAGTCGCCGGGTTGGGTGAGCGCTTGGCCCAGCGGATCAGTCCATCCAAACAATTCCGCCGCCGCTTCGTTCAGGATCACCGCCGAAGTATCCGTCGCAAATTCGCGCGAAAAATTTCTACCGGCGGATAACGTCATGCTCAGCGTCGGCAGAAAATTTTCATCAACGTACATTTCGTGCATAGCGTAGGTGTTTTCCACAGGTGAACCCAACGCATGATACGTGCTACGGCCGAAAAACTTGCCGGGCAGTGTTGTCGAAGTGGCTGCATTGACGATATCCGGATTTTGCAATAATCTTTGCTTAAAAGTTTCACCCTGTCGTTCTAAAACTGAGGCGCGTTTGACCACCAGAACTTGTTCTTTGTCAAATCCGAGTTGGCGATTCAAAACAAAACCGAGCTGGTTGTGGACAATGAACGTTCCCGCCAGCAGCGCGACAGAGATGGCAAATTGAAACACGACGAGGCCACGACGAATCCACGCACCGCTTTTACTCACAGACGAAGCGCTTTTGAGCACCAGGGCGGGACGCATCGATGAGAGCACAACCGCGGGATAACCTCCTGCCAATAGGCCGACCAACAATACAACGCCAAATAAAATCGACACCGATGTAGGATTAGCGAAGAAAGAAGTTTCGATCTGTTTACCCGCAAGCTGATTGAAGGTTGGCAACAATAATTCTACTAACACCAGCGCGACGAGCAACGCGAGAAAACTCAACAGCAGCGATTCAGTCAAGAATTGTCGGAACAATTGCAGGCGATTCGAGCCAATAACTTTGCGCACCCCAATCTCTTTGGCGCGATTCGCGGAGCGGGCGGTCGCGAGGTTCATAAAATTGATGCACGCAATCAGCAGCACGATAGCCGCAATCGCGGCAAACAAATAAACCGTGGTGATATTGCCATTGGCCTCGATTTCATATTCGCGGTTCGAATGGAGATGAATATCGGTAATGGGCACCAGAGTCCACTTCGTTTCATTGCCGGCGGCGGTATACTCTTCGAACGTTTGCCCAAACCGCGCGGCTACCTGCGCGGCTGCATACTTTTTGATGGCTTCCGGAAATTTCGCTTCCAACGCCTGCGGCGAGGTATTCGGACGCAGCACAGCATACGTATGAAAGTTGTTGTTGGTAATAAAACTTGGATTCCGGCTCATGCGTGTTGTGGTCAGTGCGATCAAAAAATCGCAATGAAAATGCGTGTTGGCGGGAATATCGCCCATCACGCCGGTGACTTGCACATCGAAATCATCGTTCAGCGAGAGCGTTTTTCCCAACGGTTCTTCGTTGCCAAAATATTTTCGCGCTGCAGTTTCTGAAAGTACGGCGGTGTTGGGTCGCACCAACGCCGTTTTCGTATCGCCACTGATGAGCGGGATGCTGAAAACCGCAAAGAAGGTCGAGTCGCCAAAATAAATGCCGGGTTGGTTAAAACGCTTGTCGCCGTACTTGATCAAACCCTCGCCGAAAAAAGTAAACAACCGCGTGGCGGTTTCGACTTCGGGAAAATCACGCACGAGTGCTTCTGCCAGCGGCGCGGGCGTGAGCGCAAATTTCGATTCTTTATCGGGCCGGCGGCTGTCCATGACCACTTTAAAGATGCGATCCGCTTTCGCATGGTAGCGATCATAACTCAATTCATCTTTGACATACAAACTGATAAGCAGGCAACATGCCAATCCCACGGCGAGACCGGCGATGTTGATGAATGAATACGCTTTGTGTTTGAGCAAATTGCGTAATGCGATTTTGAGATAGTTTTTGAACATAGGTAATTCCTTTGCATAGCACAGAGGGCATAGCGCAGAGCGTTAATTGTGCGCCATGCTCTATGCGTTTTGCCCTCTGCTATTCGTAGCGCAACGCTTCAACCGGGTTCGCCAGGGCGGCGCGCGCGGCGCGATAGCCCACAGTAATCGCAGCGATCAACAACGTAATCGCCATCGTGAGCAGGAAAACACCGGCGCCGATGTTAATACGATAGGCAAAATTAGTAAGCCAGTTGTTCATGGTGAAATATGCCATCGGCGCGGCGACGACGAAGGCAACAGCAATGAGAGCGGCGAATTCCTTTAAGAACAGACTGAGAATATTGCCGACGGTTGCACCCAGCACTTTGCGCACGCCAATTTCTTTGGTGCGTTGCGCGGCCATGAAGGAGATCAAACCAAACAGCCCCATGCAACCAATAAAAATGGCAATCGCGGAAAACGCGCGAAACAATTGCGCCATCAATTGTTCCTGTTGGTAAAAATCGGCGATGCGTTGATCTAAAAATTCAAAACTGTACACAAATTCCGGAAACGTCGTGCTCCAAACTTTCTCAACATGCGCCAGAGCTGCCTTTACATTTTGCGCATTAATTTTAATACTCGCTTCCTGATAAGCGGTGCGGCGCGCCGCCAGCAGGCAGGGGCGAATGCCCTCCTGTAACGGCCGCGTATGAAAATCCTGCACCACGCCGACAATCGGCAAATAATAGGGCCGGCGGCCCAGCTTGAACGTTTTGCCGATGAGATCTTGCGGCGTGAAACCGAGCTTGCGCGCAAAAGTTTCATTCACCACCAGTTCCGTCGTCGTGTCGCTCGCCGTGTAATTGCGGCCGGCGATGAGCTTCAAATTATAAGTGGGAATATATTCGGTGTCGGCAAATTTCAAATCCGAGGCAAAAGTTTCTTCCTGCCCACGCAACGTGTGGCGCAAATTGGTGTCCCAGACGTTGCTGGAAGCCGCGCTGGACCAACCGAACGTGACGTTTTGGATTTGGCTGCTTTGCAGTAATTGATTACGCAACGTTTGCAAGGGCGCGGCGTCGTTCACGGGCAGCGGCACGGTCACGATGGCATTCTGCTCGAACCCCATTTCTTTGTTGCGAAAATAATCCATTTGTTTGGTAACGATGATTGTGCCGATGATCAACAATTGCGAGATGATAAATTGAAAAATCACCAAGCCCCGCCGCAAAGATAAACCGCCGCTACTCGACGCGCGAACTTTGCTTTTGAGCGCAAGGGCCGGCATGAATTGCGAGAGCACAAAAGCCGGATAAAGGCCGGCGAGCAAGCTGACGGTGATCACCAAGGTGGCAATAAATCCGAGTAGAGAAAAATCGGCCACAGGTTGGAAACTTATTTTCAACCGCAGCAAATCATTCAGCGTCGGCAGGAATATCTCGGCCAAGCCTACGGCGAGCAATGCGCCGAGCAACGTAATGAGAAAAGCTTCACCCAAATATTGCGTGATGAGTTGTGAGCGAAATGCGCCAAGCACTTTGCGCACGCCGACTTCTTTAGCACGGTTAATTGCTTGGGCCGTTGCGATGTTAATAAAATTGATGCACGCCGTGACCAGCAGGAAAATACCGATCACCCCCAAAGCCCACAATGTGGTTTTAGAGGTGGTGCGCTGACCGTAGTTGCCGTAGCGCCCGTCGTAATGCACTTCGCTTAGCCGCTGCAACTTATGCACGCGCTTGTTCGCATCCTGTGCATCAGGGTGATATTTGTTTTTGAAATCGGGCAGTTGCTTTTGCAGCGCCGCGGGTGAATCGTTCGGCGCGAACAGAACATACGTGTTTACATTCGACGTCAAATTCGTCCACGAATCCATCGGCATGCCGGTGATCGGCACGCTCTTCCAAGAAATGAAAACGGTGAAAGGAAAATCGGTGTGAAGGGGAAGATCTTTAACAATGCCGATCACTTTCAAATCGGCCTGGTTATCCATCCGGATCGTGCGCCCAACAGGATCGCTAGTGCCAAAGAATTTTTTTGCCGTGGTTTCCGTGAGCGCGGCGACATTCGGCTCATTTAAATCCTTGGGATCGCCGGCGCGCCAGGGAAAATCGAAAATCTCAAAAAATTCCGGTTCGACAAAGGCGATGCGATCATTCTCCTGAAAACGACTGGTCGTGTTCGCCTCGCGCGTAACTGAAAACAGGCCGCTGTACATGCCGAAAACCGCGGCAACTTTCTCCAAATTCGGAAAGTCATGGCGCAGCGCTGACGCCATTGGAATCGGCGTGCCCATTGTCGGGTTAACAATATCGTTGATCTTTTCATCCGTAACGACGCGGTAGATGCGATCATATTTTTGATGAAAACGTTCAAAGCGCAATTCATACTGGATAATCAAAAAAATAAACAAGCAACACGTTATGCCCAACGCGAGGCCGAGCACGTTGATCAACGTATAATTTTTTTGACGGTTGAGTTTGCGCAGGGTAGTAATGAAATAATTTTTGAACATGGTTGACTCCAGTAATCAGTATTCAGTTTTCTGTGATTAGTTTACTGAATACTAATCACAGATTACTACGTTACTCGTAACGCCAAGCCTCCACCTCGCGAAACGGAATTTCATCTCTTCGCCTCATTCGTAACGAAGAGATGCAACCGGATTCGCCAGCGCGGCTTTGATCGCCTGAAAACTCACAGTGAGCAAAGCCACCGCGAGCGCAAAGATTCCGCTTAAAGCAAAAGGCCACAGGGTGACATTAATGCGATAGGCGTAACTTTGCAGCCACTGATTTACCGCAAAATACGCGACGGGCCAAGCGAGTAAATTGGCCAGCATGATTAACAGGACAAATTCATGCGCGAGCAAACGCACGACCGAGAAAAGCGACGCACCGAGCACCTTCCGAATGCCGATTTCTTTCGTACGTCTCGTGGCAGTAAGCGCCGACAAACCAAAGAGGCCGATACAGGCGATCAACATTGCAAACCCCATCGCATATCTTACGATTTGCGCCCACCGCTCTTCGGCGCGATATTGTTGATCGAAGTCTTCGTCCAAAAAATAATAATCAAAGGGTTTGTTGGGCGCGATTTCTTGCCAAGCGGTGCGCAAAAACTGCAAGGTGCCGGCAAAATCGCCGGGGATAATTTTCACAAAAATATATCGGATCGTCGCAAAAGCCGGATCAAGTAGAAGCACCAGGGGCTTGACCGGTTCATGCAAAGAAGCATAATTAAAATCCTTCACGACGCCAATCACGGTTGGTTCCTTGATGCTCTTGGTCGAGAAATTGGCGAATTTATGGCCAACCGGTTCCTGCCATCCTAATTCTTGCATCAACGTTTCATTGACAATCACGGCAGTGTTGACATCCGAAACGATCTGCTTGGAAAAATTCCGGCCGTATAGCAGTTCCATGCCGAACGTGGAAAGAAAGTCATGATCCACGCGCATCACGTTGACTTGCCAGGTTGAACCATCGGCATTGCCAAAAGATTGCCAGGCCGTCTCTTTGTTGAAGCCGTCGGAATTGCCGGTGATGCCGGTAATTCGATTTTGCCCGGCTAATTTCTCGCGATACAGTTGCAATAACGCGCCACCTTCCTCACCACGTGCATTCGTCGGAATCACCACGACTTGTTCTGCGGTAAAACCGGGGTTATGGGCCTTGAGCAGATTAAGTTGATTGGACATAATCATCGCACAAATGATCAGAAATATAGAAAGTGAAAATTGCGCGACGATCAGCATTTGGCTCAAGCGGTTTTTGCCCTGAAGCGTAACGCGATTTTTAAGCGTCGTGATCGGCTCGAAGCGCGACAAATAAAATGCCGGATAACTGCCGGCAGCCAATCCAACAAAAAGCACCAACGCGGCGAATACACCATAAATCTTCCAATCATGGAAATAATCGATTGCCAGTGTTTTATTGGCAAGTGCGTTAAAAACCGGCAAAAAAGTTTCCGCCAGCATGATGCCCAGTAATAGCGCAAAAAAACTAAACAATGTCGCTTCGCCCCAGAATTGCCGTACCAGTTGGCCGCGTAACGCCCCCAGGGTTTTACGCATGCCGATTTCCATGGTCCGGCTCGCCGTGCGTCCAATCGCCAGCGTCATAAAATTGATGCAGGCGATCAGCAGCACAATCAAACCGATGCTGGCCAGGATATAGGAATACTTTGGATTACTGGTCGGCAAAAAAGTATTTTCTACATTCGAATCGAGATAAATTGCCGACAGCGGCTGGAGCCGCAGCTTCAGCGCGGCTTCTTCTTTTGCCAGCCAGCCGAGAACTTGCCAGGTGTGAATCATATCGCCGTAATAGCTTTTCACAATATTCTCGAACTTATTTTGCAACACGGCTGGCTGCGTGCCGATCGTGGTTTGAATGAAGGTTTCCGCGCCCCAAGCCGTCCAGGCATTTTCAAACTCGGCATAATTGGGCGAACTGATATAAGGCAGAACCAAATCAAATTTGAGGCTCGAATTATCCGGAAGCTTTTGGGTCACGCCATTGACAATAAAATCACGGGCTGTGTCACCGAAACGCAGCGAGAGGGTTTTCCCCAGCGGCATTTCATCGCCAAAATATTTTTTCGCCAGGGTTTCGCTCATCACCACCGCATTCGGATTCACCAATGCCGAAGCCGGATCGCCATGCCGAAAAGGCAATGTAAACATCGTGAAAAAATCATTGTCAACATAAAGAACTTTTTCTTTAAGCATGTCATCGCCGGCGCGGATGACCACCGATCCTGTTTTCAAACGGGTCGCCCGCAGAATTTCCGGAAACGACGTTTTTAAGGTTGGCGCCAATGGTGGCGGTTGTCCGGCTTTAATCTTGGTGCCGCCGTCCGGCGTTTTGGTGGATAGATTAACACGGTAAATCTGCGCGCCGTTTTCGTGAAAGCGATCATAGCTCAGCTCATTTTGTACATACAAAAACACCAGTACACAACAGGCGACGCCTAACGCTAAGCCGAAAACGTTGATACAAGAATACGTTTTGTACTTGAGGATATTCCGTAGCGCTATTTTTAAATAGTGTCTAAACATTTTTTGACTCCAGGATGTCCAGTGCACAGTTATCAGTATCCAGTGACCCAGTTTGCCAGTTCTGACTGTTTACTGAACACTAATGACTGTTTTTTACTCGTATCGCAGCGCCTCGATCGGATTCGCCAGCGCGGCTTTGATCGCCTGTGTGCTCACGGTGAGCAGGGCGATGAGCAGCGCCAACCCACCCGCGAGTGCGAATACCCACCATTCCATTTCAACACGAAAAGCGAAGCTCTGCAGCCATTTATTCATCGCATACCACGCGAGCGGCCAGGCAATGAGATTGGCCAACAACACCAGTTTGACAAAATCTTTGGAAAGCAGCGTGACGACGTTCGTCACCGTCGCGCCGAGCACTTTGCGCACACCGATCTCTTTGGTGCGGCGCTCAGCAGTAAACGCAGCGAGGCCGAACAATCCCAGACACGCGATGCCGATGGCGAGTAACGCAAAAGTTTGAAAAACGCGCCCGAGTTGTTGGTCCGCCTGGTGCAGGCGCGCGAAATCATCATCGAGAAAATAATAGTCAAGTGGATAGCTCGGCGCGAAGTTGCTCCATATACTGTTGATATGCTCGAGAGTTTTCGCCACATCCTGCGGCGCAATGCGAAACGAAATGAAATTCAGTTTGTCCATCGGCATAATATTGATGACGAGTGGCCAGACGGTTTCACGAAATGAAAAAAGATTGAAGTCCTTCACTACGCCGACGATCTTGCCAGGATAATCTTGTCCTCCGTGCCGCATCGTGATGCTGCGTCCGAGCGCTTCCGTCGCAGATTTCCATTGTGCGTTGCGCACGAACGCCTCGTTAACGAGAAACGCGCTGGCAGCATCGGTTGGAAGCTGCTCGCTAAAATCACGGCCGGCGGCAACACGGATGCCGTAAGTTTTGAGAAAGTCGTGATCGACAAAGAAACGCGTATGGCCGTCGGGTTCCAAGCCCTCAACGGTATAGCCCGCGCCATTGCCGGCTTTGGCGGGAACTTGCTCGGTCGCAGTCATGGCGAACAGATTGGAATGCTGCAACAGCGCATGTTTGGCCGCGCGATAGCTGTTGCGGATTTGATCGTTGAGCGGCGCGACGACAATCACGTCGCGATCGAAGCCGAGATTTTTATTGCGAATATATTGCATCTGATAATAAACCACTGTCGTGCAAACCACCAAAATTACCGAAATGGCAAACTGGAAAATCACCAGGCCTTTACGCAAAATGATTGCGGCTTTTCCACCGCCGCTGGTTTTGCTCATCAACGATTCAATCGGGCGGCTGGCGGAGAGAAAGAATGCCGGATAGCTGCCGGCCACGACGCCCGTCAACAGCGCCAGGCCGAGCATCAGCGCAACAAAGGGCAGATTATTCGCGTAGTCAATTTCAATTTGCTTGCCGACGATGCTGTTGAGCAATGGCAAACTGGCTTCAATCAAAATAAACGCGATGATGAGGGCGAACAGACTCAAGCAAATGGACTCGATCAAAAATTGCTTGATCAACTCGGCGCGAACGGCGCCCACAACTTTGCGCATGCCCACTTCTTTGGTGCGCTGCGCGGATTGCGCTGTTGCGAGATTCATGAAATTGATGCAAGCAATCAACAGAATGAAAGCCGCAATGGCTGAGAAAATATAAACGTAGGCAATGTCGCCGTTCGGCTCCAGTTCCGCGCGCAACTGAGAGTGCAAGCGAATCTTCGCGAGCGGTTGCAAATGCAGTGTGTACCAATGATCTTTGCCCACATGCTTTTCTAAAAAAGCTGGCAGCTTTGCCTGCACGCTCGCAACCGAGACACTCGGTTTGAGTAGCACATAAGTAAAGACCGATTCCAAGCCCCAAGAACTGCCGACGCTTGCAAGATCTTTTTGGCTCGCAAACGAAGCGAGAAAATCGAATTTGATATGCGAATAATGCGGCAGGTTTTTCAACACGCCGGTGATTTTAAAATCGGTGAATCCGCCATCGTTGTAGGGATCGAGCGCAATGGTTGCGCCCAGCGGGTTGTCGATGCCGAAGTACTTCTGGCTCATCGCTTCTGTGATAACGATGGAGAACGGCTCCGCTAACGCGGTTTGGGGATTGCCGCGCAGAAAAGGAAAGCTGAAAACCTCGAACACATTTTTGTCGGCGAAAAAAAAGCGTTCTTCATAAAACCGGTTGTCATTATGCGCAAACACACGCTTCTCACCCCATCCCATTTTGCGAAAGCGCACGACGCCTTCGACCTCAGGAAAATCCGCCGCCAATGCCGGACCTTGGCCGAAACTGGTATTCGCGTTAGTGGGCTGATCGCTTTTATCGGTGCTGAGTGTAAGACGATAAATCCGCTCCGCGCGTTCGTGAAAGCGATCGTAGCGCAACTCATCGCGAACGTAGAGCAAAATGAGAATACAACATGTCATGCCGACAGCAAGTCCGGCGATGTTGATAAAGGAATACGTCCGGTATTTCAGTAGATGGCGGAAAGTGAGTTTGAAATAATTTTTGAGCATACTTGACTCCGGTTACCAGTGGTCAGT
>CAYZFF010000015.1:0-5761 GCA_964477305.1 uncultured Cytophagia bacterium | reverse complement strand
AAGTGAGTTTGAAATAATTTTTGAGCATACTTGACTCCGGTTACCAGTGGTCAGTATTAAGTTCCGTCTGGTGACTCATAACTGGTCATTAATCACCATTCGGTTTCGGGCGGCTGTTCCACATATCCAAATGCATTTTCCACGCGCCGGCGTTATCGCGTTTCCAAACGATCAGATACTTACCGTAATTCGGCCCCCACGATTCTTCGCCGTTGCGGCCACTCGCTTCGTAATAGCCATAATCATAAGCGAACTCGCCGATGATTTTTATTTCGACCGCGGTGATTTTATGCTGGGTTACGCTGCGGCCCGGCGGTAACGTCCAATATTTTTTTATGCTCTCCTTGCCGCGAATGAGATCACTGTTACCGGGAAAAATGACGGCGTCGTCAGTATAATACGAAACCAATTTCTCAATGTCACCTTGCATGTACGCCGCGGAAAATTGCGCAGATAGTTGCGAGAGTTGCTTAATAATTTCTTGCTCCTCGACACTTTCTTGCGAGTGCGCCAATTCGATATTGGGATAAACCACAAGCCCAAGCACAGTGATTAGACAACTGGTTAAAACGAAACTTTTTCGCATTGCTTCTCCAAATTTTGTTGTATTACCCATAGTGGCGTGAGATCATAATATTCTTTGCATTCAGTACTTTGCTCATTCGTACCGCAACGCTTCCACCGGATTCGTCAGCGCGGCTTTGATCGCTTGAAAGCTCACCGTCAACAATGCAATCGCCAGTGTTAGCAGGCCGGAGAAGAGAAAAATTTCCACACTGAGGTTGATGCGATACGCAAAATCCTGCAGCCAGCGATTCATCGCAAAATACGCCAGCGGCCAGGCGAGAAGATTCGCGACGAGCACGAGCTTGATGAAATCTTTCGACATCAACCCGACGATGCCGGCGACTGAGGCGCCGAGGACTTTGCGAATGCCGATCTCTTTCGTCTTTTGCTGCGCCACGAAGGAAGCCAAGCCGAACAACCCGAGGCAACCGACGAAAATCGCGAGTGCGGAAAAGTACTGAAAAATTTCGGCGAGTTTTTGTTCTTTGCGATAAAGTTTGCCAAAGGCATCATCGAGGAAAAAATATTCAAACGGGCGAAGTGGCGCAATCTCGTGCCATTTTTGTTCCAGCCGCGTCAAAGTCAAGGGAATATTCTGCGCGTCAATTCGAATCGCCAAATTATCGAGATAAAACGTCGCCGGTGCAATGAGCATCACCAATGGCTCGATTTCGTGGTGCAACGAGCGCAAATGAAAATTCTTCACAACGCCGATAACTCGGCCTTCAAATGGCCGGCCGGCGGCCACATCACTCATTTTTATTTTTTTGCCAATCGCCTCTCTCCAGCCGAGCTTTTCCGCCGCAGCTTCGTTGAGAATAAACGCTTCTTTCGCATCCGTCGCATGTTCTCTGGAGAAATCGCGCCCCGCTACAAGCTCCATTCCAAACGTGTGAATAAAATCATAATCGACCAGCAACGTCGGCATATTCACTTGCGTTTCGGGCGGCAGGCCTTCGGCGTTGAGACGAAAATCATAATAGCCATTTTCCCACGGAAAATTCGAGATTGCGGTTGCCTGCGCCACGCCGGTTTGTGTCAACAGGCTATTTTTGATCGCGGCGAAATTATTCTGCACCGCCTCATCGCGAATCGGAAGCACCACAACGTGATTTTTGTTGAACCCGAGGCGCTGATTTTGAATAAAATGCAACTGTGATTGAACCACCGCCGTGACCACGATCAGCGTAATCGAAATGGCAAATTGCGCAATAACCAGAATGGCGCGGAGACGCAATGGCGCCCGTGCGCCGAAAACCGCCAGGCTCTTGCTCTGGAGCGCCTGCACCGGACGAAAACGTGCGAGAAAAAACGCGGGGTAAATTCCCGCCAGCAGCGCGACAACAAATGTAAGACCGAGCAATCCGAACGCGAAAGTCCAATTGCTAAAATAACGTGCGGTAATTTGTTTTCCAACAAGCGTATTAAAACCCGGCGTTAGCAACTCGACGAGTGCCAATGCGAGCAGCAGCGCGAGCACGGTATAAAATAGCGACTCGCCCAGGAATTGGTTAACCAATTGCAGGCGTTGCGCGCCAATGACTTTGCGTAAACCGACTTCTCGGGCGCGGCCCGCGGCGCGGGCGGTGGCGAGATTCATGAAGTTGATGCAGGCGATGAGTAAAATAAACGCGGCAATCGCAGAGAAAATGTATACATAAGCGATATTGCCGGTCGGCGCGATCTCTTCTTCACGATCCGAACGCAGATGAATGTCGGTCAGTTTTTGGAGAGAAAAAGAACGCTGCGCCGCTACCCGTTTGGGCATAAGCTGGCGCAGCGATTCTGTCACGCGGCTTTCAAATGTGGCAGCGGCGTAATTCGGCGGCAGCATAATGTATGTGTAAACCGGCGGCCAATGCCAGGTTTGGTGCGTGTCGTGCAACAGGCCGCGGCCAACCATCAAATCAACGTTGCGAAGCGCCGTTAGAAAATCAAATTCGAAATGCGAATTGGCCGGTATATTCTCCACCACCGCGGCAACTTTAAAATCATTCCGGTTGTCAATCGTCAATATTTTTCCAACCGCATTCTCCGCGCCGAAATATTTTTTAGCAGTCGCGGCGGTGATGATCAATCCCGCCGGCTCGTTCAATGCGTTCGCGTTGCCCTGCAAAAAGTTGAATGAAAAAACCTCGAAGAACGTCGAATCCACCAGGAAGAAACGATTTTCCTGAAAAACCTTTTCTCGATCCAACGCGACAGTCACGCTGCGCGGGAAAACGCGCAACGCCTGCGAAATTTCCGGAAAACTCGCGGCCAGCGCCGGCGCCATTGGTATAAACGAAGAAGCCAGTCGTCGCACGCGGCCTTCATCATTTTCGTCCACCACGACGCGATAAATCTGTTCGGCGTTTTGGTGGAAGCGATCATAGCTCAACTCCTCCTGGACGTAGAGTAAAATCAAAATACAACAGGCGATGCCGATGGCGAGGCCGGCTATATTGATGAACGAATACGCTTTGTATTTCAAAAAATTACGGGCGGCGATCTTTAAATAGTTTTTAAACACATGTAACTCCTTTTGCATGGCGCCGAGGCACGGCGTAATTTGCGCCGTACTCTATGCGCTTTGCCTCGTCTTATTCGTACCGCAATGCTTCCACCGGATTGGCCAGCGCGGCTCGAATCGCCTGCAGGCTCACCGTCAATAGGGCGATGAGCAACGCCATGCCACCCGCCAGCGCAAAAATCCACCAACCAATGTCGATACGATACGCAAAATTTTGCAGCCACCGGCTCATCGCAAAATAACCCACCGGCCAGGCAATCAAATTGGCCAGCAATACCAGCCGCACGAAATCCTTTGACAGCAGCGAAATGACGTGCGCCATCGAAGCGCCGAGCACTTTGCGAATGCCGATTTCTTTGGTGCGTTGCTCGACGGCAAACGCGGCCAATCCGAACAAACCCAAACAAGCCACCAACAGGGAAATAATCACGAAGATCGAGAAAACTTTGCCAAAAAGTTTTTCCGTTTGATATTGCTCATCTAAGCGCTCGTCAAAAAAAGAGTATTGCAGCAAGGCCTGGGGGAAATGCTTCTGCCAGGCTTGCTCGATGAAGGCTATGGTTTCGGTAAGCTGCGCGGTGTTGAGGCGCACGGCAATGCGGGAAAAACGGTTGGGCCGGGTGGGGCTAAGCGCCACCGGCTCGATGCGCTCTTGCAGCGAAGTGAAATGAAAATCCTTCACCACACCGATCACGGTTCCGGTGGTCCCATCCGCGCGAAATGGCTTGCCCAAGGCATTTTGCGGATCGCCCCAACCGAGGGCACGCACCGTGGCTTCATTTACGATATAAACGCCGCCGACCGTGTCACTGGCAGCTCGGGAAGAAAAATTTCGGCCGGCGACGAGGCGCATTTCATAAACATTCAGATAGTCGTAGTCAATTTGATGCTGATAAATGCTCGTTGAAACCGGCTTGCCGTTGGCGTCAATGGTTTCGATGAGTGAATTGCCCAAACCATTGACAATCAGCCCGCGTGAAGTCGCAACGCCGCGAATGGCGGGATTGGCCCTCAACTCATCGCGAAATGGCTGAATGCCCTCGCGGACTTCGGAAAACCCGTTCACCTCAAGCACCAGCAACTCTTCTTTATTAAAGCCTAAATCTTTGTTGCGAATAAAATCCATTTGCGACTGCACCACCACAATGCCGACGAGCAGCACGATGGCAATCGCGAATTGCAGCACCACCAGCCCTTTGCGCAAGAAAATGCCGGAAGCCGAAGATTTAAACGCGCCTTTCAACACCGTGGAAGGCTGAAAGGTCGAAATAAAAAACGCGGGATAAATTCCGGAGAGCAAGCCAACCAGCAAGGTTGTGCCGAGTAAAAGCTGGATCAACTCATTGGAAAAAAGCGCCGCGATTCGGTTGCCGGTGAGTTCAAAAAAGAATGGTTGGGCGAGTTCCATCAACAACAGCGCGAGGCCAAACGCGATAGCGGCAACCGTGGTCGATTCCATCAAAAATTGCCGGATCAACTGCATTTTCGCCGCGCCCAAAACTTTTTTTACACCGACTTCCCGCGCCCGGCTCAACGAGCGTGCCGTTGCCAGATTCACATAATTGATGCAAGCAATTAGCAGAATGAAAATGCCAATCGTGGCGAAAATATAAACCGTGTTCAAACTGCCAGTAGCCTGAATCTCATACCGTAAATGCGATTGCAAATGAATATCAGCGAGTGGCTGCAGCGAAAAGGTGTAAAACATTTTCATCTCGCGCATTTTTTCGCCCAGATAACGTTCGGCATAATCCGGCAATTTCAGCGCGAAGGTTTGAGGAGTGCTGCCTTCTTTCAGTAAAACATAAGTATAAAATCCGTTCCAAAAATATCGCCATTCGGAGGTGCGCGCGTCTGGATTGGCGGTTTCAAACGTGTTGAACGAACCGAGCATATTGAACGTAAAATGCGCGTTCCTGGGCGGATCGGGCATCACGCCGGTGATTTTATACGGCGCGCCATTGCCTTGCGGATCCAGCAAAAACAGTGTCATGATTTTGCCAATCGGATTCTCCGCGCCGAAATATTTTTCGGCAATGGATTTCGTGAGCACGAGGCTGTAAGGCTCACGCAAAGCGGTGTTCAGATCACCGGCGCTCAAACGATAATCAAACATATCAAAAAAGCTCTGATCCGTGAGCAGTACGCCGTCTTCCAAGAACTGCTTCTCGCGGTAGCGCACAATACAACCGTTCATGTCGAACCGGACGGCATTTTCCACTTCCGGATAATCCTGCTTTAACACTTCGGCCATCGGCGGTGCAGTGACGGCCTGGTCGAACGTCTCGGCGTCGGTTTTCACATTGCCGGCAATGCGAAAGATGCGCTCGTGCTTTTCATTGAACCGATCAAAGCTCAACTCATTCAAACACCACGCCGCAATTAGGCCAAAGCAAGCCAGGCCCATAGCCAGACCGAACACATTCAACGCGGTGTAAATTTTCCCGCGCCACAGTGTGCGTAGAGCGATTTTGAGGTAGTTTTTGAACATAACTTGACTCCAGCTATCGATGTTCAGTTATCAGTCATCAGCGCTATTGAATACTGATAACTGGTTGCTTCCTTACTCGTAACGCAGCGCCTCCACTGGATTCGCCAGCGCCGCGCGAATCGCTTGCGCGCTCACCGTGAGCAACGCGATGAGCAACGCCACTCCGCCCGCCAGCGCGAACGTCCACCAGC